>CAZRLQ010000048.1:0-11760 GCA_964600725.1 uncultured Desulfobacterales bacterium | reverse complement strand
ATTCTATATAAATCAATAGGTTACAAACACTGCTTCAAAAATAAACGCTGACAAGTTACTTTCTGTATAACGTAACTGTTTGATTTTTAAGGGTCTAAAGATTTGGTGCAATTGCTCTGCATATATCATTGCGGTTAACGGGGCTGGTGAGAGGCTGGCATGGAGTGCCGGCATAATGCCAGTCCCGCTCCATCAGCGGGTTAGACGACAATAACCTACCCCATTAGATCTATGAAATTGTCCTGCTGTGGTATGGATTAGACAAAACGACAATGCAGTCATGATAATCACTGCTTCATCACTTTTTACTTTTTCTTAGCCTCCATTCTTTTTAATATCTCCTGAAGAGTTGAAAGAGCTTTATCGTAATCATAATCATCTATCTGGTTTTCAATATCCTTTATCACTGAGTCATGTAAATATTTTTTTATTTCTTTCAGATGTCTTTTTATTTCTTCAGGATCAGCAAGATCAAGGGCATCTGTGAGCTGTTTTATAAGGGGCAGAACCTGATCAGGGGCTACAGGAGCTTCTTCTGCTGACAAGGCTTCTCTTTCCGGGACTTCGGCTAATGTCTCCAGGGATTTTAAAACCCGGTTCAGATCCGTCTCCACCCTGGCAATAATCGAGATGGTATCGGGAGTATCGGCTTTTTCTCTGGCGGCTTCTTCAAGAGCCTGTGATGCTTTATACAGATTATCCGCTCCGATATTGCCTGCACTCCCCTTTAAGCTGTGGGCCAGGTGCCTGAGCGGTTCCCATTGCCTTGCATCAAACGCCTCTTTTATATTCACCCATGTATCCCTGTTCTTTGACAGAAATCCTGTCAGTATATGTTTAAACGTATCGCTTTCTATGTTCAGAGCATTTAAAGCCTGACGGATGTTGATTCCAGGGAGTTCCTCCGGCAGGCCCCCGGTTTCTTCAAACCGATCTTCCTTTTTTAGTTCATCGATCTCCTCTTTTTGGATTTCAGCTTCCAGTGTTTCGATCTGGTAAGGCATTTTTTCCGGATTGATCGATTTCCATAATGTATGGAACAATCTGTCCTGATTAATCGGCTTTGAAACATAGCCGTTCATTCCAGCTTCCAGGCATCTCTCCTCATCGCCTTTCATCGCATGGGCGGTCATGGCGACAATCGGAAGCGAGGCAAATTTTTTCTCTTTACGAATTAATCTCGTTGCATCAAATCCATCCATTTCAGGCATTTGAATATCCATGAGCACGGCATCAAATTTTTTTGTCATTACCGCTTCCACTGCTTCTTTTCCATTTTTGGCAATTTCTGCTGTGATTCCCGCTCCTTCAAGTATCGCAATCGCTATCTCCTGATTTGTCGGATTATCTTCCGCAACAAGGATTCTGGTCCCCTTGAGGTATTTCTTGTAAATAGATGCCTTGGTGGCAATAGAGATTTCTTCTTCGGCACCCTTAAACACTTCTTTCCCAAAAGCATCCATAATTGCATTAAAAAGGGTTGACTGGTATATCGGTTTGGTTAAAAAACAGCTTATTCCAACTTTTTCGGCATCCTGCATTTCATTCTCCGATCCGAAAGCAGTCATCATAATGATCGGAATATCTAATTTCAATTCCTGCCGAATTCTTCTGGCTGTTTCAATTCCATCGAGTCCCGGCATCAGCCAATCCATCATTACAAGCTTAAGAGGTTCTTTCTGCTTATCATTATCTTTCAGTATCTCCAGTACTTCTTTGCCGGAAGAAACAGTCATCACTGTGAATCCGAAAGACTCTAACATTTTCTGTATAATAATTTGACTGTCTTCGCAGTCATCAACCACCACTGTATTTAATTCCTGGATCTCAGGGGGAGGTATGAATCTTCTTTCATGATCAGCAGGCTGTCTGCCGACACATACTGTAAAGGCAAAGGTACTCCCTTTTCCGGGCTCACTTTCAACCCATATCCTTCCATTCATCAACTCTGCTAATTGCTTGCATATGCATAATCCCAGGCCTGTTCCTCCGAATCTTCTCGTTGTTGAAGTATCGGCCTGGCTAAAGGGCTGAAAAAGTTTGCTGATAGATTCCGGAGATATTCCGACACCGGTATCTTTTACGAAAAACATCAATTTTATCGAATCAGAGGAATTATTGGCTAATTTCACTCCCACAAGTATGACTCCACCTCTGCCTGTAAATTTGATTGCATTGTCAATCAGATTTTTTAAGATCTGCTGGAGTCTCATGGCATCGCCGATCAGAGCTTTTGGCACCTCAGAATTTATGTCGACAAGGAGTTCGATTCTTTTGTCAGCAGCTTTATTGAGAAAGAGATCGGTTACTTTATCGAGAACATCATCCAGCACAAAGGGACGCATTTCCAGATCGAGTTTGCCGGATTCAATCTTTGAAAAATCGAGGATGTTATTTATGATACCAAGCAGGGAGTATGCTGATGAGTGGATTATCTTAAGATAATGTTCTACTTTGGGGCACATCTGTTCGCTAAGGGCAAGATCTGCTGCAGCAATAACCCCGTTCATCGGTGTGCGGATCTCATGGCTCATATTGGCCAAAAATTCACTTTTAGCCCTTGTGGCGGCTTCGGCTGATTCTTTTGCATTGATTAATCCTTTTTCAGCCTCTTTCCGTATATTATACTCTATTTCCAATTTACTGTGGGAAGCCTTAATCTTTCGATTAAGATTAAGTATCATAACGACAGATACCATCATTATCAGACAGTAAATTGCAATAATCAAGATCCAATGCCAGTACTTCTGAACAACATCAGACAGTCTTATCTTGCCCACGTCCTTGTAAGGTCCAATTCTTAATTCCCGCAGACACTTGCGCACCTGCCGATAGTTAAGAGGTATTGTCCATCCGGCAGATTTTGATGCTCTGGCTGCCGGAGAGTCCGGTTTCATATCAAGCAATGCCCCGGCAACTGCTTCGGCCAGCTCATCTTGCGTATGTCTGACCTTTGCAAAGGGCCATTCCGGGTAGAGACGGGTCGAGTAAGAGAAAGGATACCTGTTTTTTTTACCACCGCGCTCCGTAAAAACATAAATGCCGGAAAGACGGATTTTACCTTCCGCCGCCATTCTTCCAAGGGTGTCTGTTCTTACTGTACCGGCATCTGCTTTTTTGTCCAAAACCGCTTCTACAACCGCATCATGGACACCTGCAAACTTGAGATCGGCAAAATAATGAAAGGGATCTATCCCCACAGACTTAAATTCACGCCAGGCCGCTATCCATCCTCCCAGGGAGATTCTGCTGGCAGCCATGAAGGTTTTCCCTTTGAGGTCTTTAAGGCGCCTGATATCAGTGCGGTCAGCCCGGCAAAAAATCACTCCTCCATAAACCTTGAGAACCCTGCCGCGCACAAGATTTTTCAGCGTGGCAATCCGGTTTGCTCCATAAAGGGTCTCTAATTCTACATAAGATGGCGGGTTAGTTAAAATAAAGTCAACTGATCCATTTTTTACAAAAGTATTAATCTGATCATAAGCGATCGGTACAATTGTAAATTGTTTGTTCGGAATTTCTGCAGTCAGATAATCGGCTGTTAATGACCATTTTGCAAGACAGCGCTCTGCACCTCTTTTTGCAAGAACGCCGATTTTCACAACCGCATCTTCTCCGCGGCAGATGCCCGGGATCAATAAGGTAAACAGCAAGAGGAGAAAATAACATTTGACAGCAAATTTTATCTGCATTCTTTTCTCCTTTCCATCCCTAAGATTGTCCGATTTATGATTAATCGATGAACTTAAAGTTCTTATGCTTAAAGAGTTTATAACAGGCATCAACTGCATCGGAATCGTACAATTTCCCCTTGTTCTCCATAATATCGTTTAGAGCAAAATCGAGTCCACGTGCCGGCCGATAGGGGCGAAAAGAACTTACCGCTTCCGTTACATCAGCGACCGTCAATATTTTTGATTCCAAAAGAATTTTTTCACTTGTAAGTCTCCCCGGATACCCTGATCCATCAAGCTTTTCATGGTGCTGCAATACAATCCTGGCAACAGGCCATCTGGCAGGAATATTTTTTAATATATCAAAGCCGACCTGGGAGTGAACTCTAATTAACTTAATTTCCTCGTCGAGCAGTTTTCCCGGCCGGGTGAGAATCGGCACAGGTATACGGATCTTGCCGATATCATGAAGAGTCCCTGCAAATCGAATTGCAGTGATCTGATCTTCCGGAAGATCCATTTCTTTGGCAATAGCGCACGCCAGTTTAGCTACGCGCTGCTGGTGGCCTGCAGTATAAGGATCCCTGATTTCAACCGCCAGGGCCATGGTCTTCAGTGTCGCCTCAAACAACTGTTGAATCTCTGCTGTTTTTGTCTTAACCTTATCTTCCAGCATGATATTTTGTGCATTTAACTCTTCTCTCATCAGCTTGAGGCTAAGATGTGTGCGCACCCTTGCCTTTACTTCTGCAGCATGAAAAGGTTTAGTGATATAATCGACTCCACCCACTTCAAATCCGCGGGTTTTGTGTCCTGATTCAATCAGTGCGGTAATAAAGATCACCGGAATATCTTTTGTCCGCAGATCGGCTTTCAGATGGGAACAGACTTCATAGCCGTTCATATCCGGCATCATAATGTCTAAAAGAATCAGGTCAGGCAAATGTTTTTCTGCGTAATCGATTGCTTTTGGCCCGTTTTTAGCGATACCAAGCCGATAATCATGTTTTAATGTGTTTACCAGCAAATCTATATTGGTTGAATTATCATCAACAACTAAAATCAGCGATTTTGTCTCATTTTCTTTCACTTTTTTACCTGCTTCAGTTGTGCAAACCTGTCCGTGCATATGAACGCTATATGGCTGCCTAATTTAATCCCCGCCCGACAAGCTGCATAGCCGGGGCGGCTCATTGCCGGTTCAATGAGGATCTGCAATTTTACTCTTTTCGATCTCTTTAAGAATTTTTAAAGCTTTATCGTAATCATAATTATTTACATGGCTTTCAAGAGCCTGAATATCTGAATGTTCAAGATATCGACCCACTGCTTCCATATTCTTTTTAACCTCCTCGGGATCGGCATTTTCAAGAGCGGATGAAAGCTGTTTCAGCACAGCTGCAAGCTGTTTAATATCTGCGGAGCCTTCTTCTTTGCGCAATGAATCTGTTTCCGGAACATGAACAACCGATTGAATTGATTGAAATACCTGATTTAAAGCATCTTCTGTTTCATCCAGCAATTCGGGGAAAGAAGATATATCTCTTTTCTCCTTGATTGACGCTTCTAAATTTTGTGCTGCTTTAGACAATCTGTAAGCTCCAATATTTCCAGCACTTCCTTTAAGGCTGTGAGCGATCTGCTGGAATGATTTCCAATCTTTTTTATCAAAAGCCCGCCTTATATCTCTTATCGTATCCTTGTTGTTTTTGATAAAACCTGCTAATATCCGTTTAAAAGCACTGTTTTCAATATCAAGCGCGCTAAGGGTTTCATAGATATTAATTCCGGGAAGAGCTGCCGGAAGATCTCCGGTGTCAACAGCACCTGCGGCTGACTTTTCGGTTTTATATTTCACGGGTGAAACGACGGTTTCCGGTTTTTCAGTATCGAGCGGCCTCTCTTCAGAACTGATGAACTTCAATATTGTCTGAAACAGTCTCTCCTGATTTATCGGTTTGGAAATATAGCCATCCATTCCCGCGTTTAAGCAGCTTTCTTCGTCACCCTTCATGGCGTGAGCCGTCATCGCAATAATCGGAAGTGAAACAAATCTCTTGTCGCTACGAATGATTTTTGTTGCTTCATATCCATCAATTTCAGGCATTTGAATATCCATAAGTACTGCATCAAATCTGTTTGCCCTGACGGCTTCAATCGCCTCTTTTCCATTTTTGGCAATTTCAGCAGCAATTCCGGCTTTTTCAAGTATTGCCAGTGCTATCTCCTGATTGGTCGGATTATCTTCCGCTACAAGAATTCTGGTTCCCTTGAGCCGATCCCTGTAAACAGATGTACTGACTCCCAAATGGTTTTTTATGTCCGCTGCTTTTGCTATTTCTTTTCCGAATACATTTAAGATGGTATTAAAAAGCATGGGACGGTATATCGGTTTTGTGAGAAAGCCTTTTATTCCCAATTCCTTGGCTTTAAGCAACTCGTTTTCCCTGCCGAAAGCCGTTATTAAAATGATCGGAACTGTCTGCTTAAGCTCCTCGCGTATTCTTCTTGAAGTCTCTATTCCATCCATATCCGGCATCAGCCAGTCCATTATTACCAGACTAAAAGGATTCTTTTGATCATGACTCTCTTTTAACCTTTTCAGTGATTCAGCTCCGGAAGAAACAGATTCTGATCGAAATCCAAAAGAATTGAGGATTTTTTGTGTGATCTCTCTGCTCATGGTACAGTCATCAACAACAAGTGCTGATAAATCTCGAATATCGGCTGGAAGCACAAAATTTTGCTTTTGAGCCGCAGGCTGCAAGTCAAAATGTGCGGTAAAGCTGAAAGTGCTCCCTTCTTCCGGCTTGCTTTCAACCCATATACTGCCGTCCATCATCTCAACTAACTGTTTGCATATGCTGAGACCTAATCCCGTCCCTCCAAACTTTCTGGTTGTGGATGCATCGGCCTGGCTGAACGGTTTAAAAAGTAGGCAAAGACTTTCCGGTGCGATTCCGATTCCGGTATCTTGCACAAAAAAAGAAAGAATTATCCCTTGACTTTCTTTTCTTTCCAGACTCTTGACACCCAAGAGAATAAAGCCCCCTTTTTCGGTAAATTTTATAGAATTATCTATCAGATTTTTAATAATCTGCTGAAGGCGGAAAGGATCTCCAACAAGTGCGTCAGGCGTTTCAGGATCGATATCGACGATAAGCTCTATCCCTTTTTCAGCCGTCTTGTTGATAAACATGTCAGTCACTCTGTCTATTACATCCTCAAGGCTGAATGGACCTTTTTCCAAATCGAGCTTGCCGGCCTCGATCTTTGAAAAATCGAGTATATCATTTATGATGCCTAAAAGAGAATGGGCGGAAGAGTTTATTATCTTCAGATAATGTTCTATTTTCGGATCGACCTTTTCGCTTAAAGCAAGTTCTGCAGCAGCAATCACCCCGTTCATCGGCGTTCGGATTTCGTGACTCATGTTTGCCAAAAACTCGCTCTTGGCACGGGTGGCGGCCTTTGATGCAGCATTTGCCAGCTTAAGTTCCGTATTTATTCTCTTCAGTTCGGCTGTTCGTCTTTCCACCTCCCTTTCCATTTCATTATAAGATTTCTGCAGAGCTTCCAATGCCTCTTTACGTTTTGAAATATCCTGAACAAAACCTTCAAGATAGATTATTCTGCCACTGCTGTCACGGATTGTACGGGCATAGGTTGACACCCATATAATGCTTCTGTCTTTTCGGTAAAGCCGGCTTTCAAAATCAGTAACAGTATCCTTCTTTTGCAGCTGGTCAAGAAGTTCCTTTCTCCGGTCAGGGTCAACATGAAGCTGGTTTCCGATGTCAACGACATTTTTGATCAGGTCTTCGGGTGAATCATAGCCTAAAATCCGTGCCATGGAAGGACTCGCACTTGAAAAGGTACCATCGGGCGTGACTTGAAAAATTCCTTCAGGAGCATTTTCAAAGATGGTACGATATTTTTTTTCCGATTCAGCCAATGCCTTTTCCGTCTCCGCCTGTTCCGCAATCCTCAGTTCAAGAGCCTGGTTAAGAAGCTTTAACTCTTCAGCATGACTGATCATCAATGCTTCTCTTTCTTGATAAAAATCTATTTTTGCTTTGAATTCATCCGGGGTTGCTGTAAAATCCGCAAGAAAATCACGATAAGCTTCCATCAAGTTTTTTGTCTCCGCAGGGGTAAAGATTGTATCCCAAGCCATTGCTTTGTGCGCGGAAGCAGCTCCAATGGAACCGGCCAGAGATTTTTCCACTTCACCGAGAAGCTCTATGAGGGTTGCTATGGAAATTTTGATTTTGCCATCTAAACCGAGTCTTTGAAAGCATTTGTCCATCATGGCTGAAACCTCATTTCTCGGAAAATACCTGAAAAGCAGATTTCCAATCTGTTTTCTTTTTTCAGCCAAATCTATGTAAGCCTCCTGTTTAATAGAACGGGCAAAGGCGGAGCTGTCGAAAGTTAAATCTTTAACAAATGATTTTGCATGGCTTTGGGTTTCTTTGTCCTGCTTAAAAAACAGAGAACCGAGAACATAAAAGCTTATATTGAACAACATTGTCCAGAAAACAGCGTTGCTTAAGGGATCGAATCCCGGAAGTAAAAAGAACCGGCCTGGTTTCAGGAAGGTTAATTCCCGGTAGCCTGACTCAAGCATATCTGCCGATGACCAGCCGCAGATGATAAAAAGAGCCGGAATAAACAAGATGTAAAGCCAGATCAGAAAACCCACGCCCAGTCCCAAAAATGCGCCGGCCTTGTTACCGCCGGGCCAGAAAATTCCGCCAAGAATAGCAGGAGCAAACTGGAGTACCGCGGTAAACGATATCATTTCCATGCTAACCGGTATATTGGGCCCGGATAGCCGCTGTTCAAACCAGTAGCTCAACAGAAGGACAAATGCCACCACGCCCCATTTGCATTTTAAAAGCTCTTTCTCTAAAAAAGAGAGCCGCCTGATACATCCCACCAATGGCAGCAGTAGATGATTTGTAATCATTGTGGAAAGAGTTACCGAACTGATTACTATCATACCTGCGGCAGCGGAAAATCCGCCGATAAAGACAAGCAGAGCCAGCAAAGGTTTTCCTTGATAAATAGGGATTAAGACGGCAAAATTGTCGGCTTTCCAAAGAGGATATCCTTTTAACAGACCTCCCATGGCAATCGGAAAAACAAAAATCCCCATTAAAAACAGATATAGAGGGAAAAGCCACATAGCTGTAAGGATATGCTTCTCATCTGAATTCTCCACAACTGCCACATGAAATTGGCGCGGGAAAAAGATAACGCCTGACATAGCGAGGATCAAATAGGTCGTCCAGACAATATAAGGGGAGCTGTGCGCAGTTCCAATACCTGCCAGTCTTTTGAACTGGCTTTCCGATAATTGTTTGAAAATATCGAAAAACCCATCATATACAAAGTATGTAACAAAAATTCCGACACTTAAAAAGATTATCAGCGTAACCAGGCATTGTATGGCAAGCGCTATAATCATCCCTTCATGACGCTCGGTTGGATCCAGCCGTCTTACGCCAAAAAGAATAGTGGAAATGACAAGCAGCCCTAAAATGATAATGTCTGCATGCTGTCCCAGATTAAAAACCGAATGGCTGGTCTGGTTTGTAATAATGGAGAATGTGGAAATAATTGTTTTGAATTGAATAGCAATATAGGGCAGTGTCCCTACAAGGGCAATTATCGTGGCAAGAGCGGCTAAAACAGATGATTTATCATAACGGGCTGAAATAAAATCAGCAATACTGGTAATACGGTGGCGGGTTTTAATCCTGACCAGCTTGCGAAGAACTTTCCACCAAAGTATAACGGCAACAGCAGGGCCTATGTAAATGGCGAGAAAGAGCATACCGGAGGCAGAAGCCTTTCCGACGCTCCCGTAGTATGCCCATGAGCTGCAATAGACAGCAAGGGAAAGAGAATAAACAACAGGATTGCCCGCCAGGCTCTTCCCCAATACAGCTTTTTGCTCCACCCGCAAAGCAGCCAGTACCAGGCACCCTGTATAAAAGATAAAAAGGATTATAATTGTAAGCGGATCATACATGAAACTTCCTTTTTGAGAAGTCGCCCGATTTTGTATGAAAGTTTTCGATCCGTACTGCTCAAATCCGGTTTTACTCTTTATATGTGTCCATTCATAAATAGGCTATTTATGGATGGACACTATTTAAGACTTCTGGCCATCATAAAAAGCAATAAAATGATGACGCCCCATAACAGAAACAGATATATAAATGTCGTTATTCCCGAATTTTCAACAGTTAAGGCTAAAATAGGCCAACTGAATAAACCAAGGGCAATACCGAATAAAAATGAATGAAACGCTGTTTTTCGCAACAGATTTCTGATACTTTCCATTTTTATTGTTCTGATTTTTGAATTAATTGTTGACTGAAAAGCTTTACTTTTGCTTGCGGTAAAGCCTGCCGGCTTTCGTGTAATTACAGAAATCGGAACCGGGCAGTGGAAAAATTTCAACCCGCTTTCAGGACGGCAGAATCATTTTTGCTATCGCCTCTAAGGCCAGGATATAACCGTGCATCCCCAAGCCCGAAATCTGACCGGTTGCCGCTCCCGCAATCATGGATTTATGACGGAAAGGTTCTCTTTTGTAAATATTGGAAAGATGTATCTCAATCACAGGTATATTCAATAATAAAAGCGCATCCCGTATCGCTATGCTCGTATGCGTATAAGCCGCAGGATTAATTATAAGCCCGCTTTTCGTTTCTAATGATTTTTGTATTTTTCCAACAATTTCGCCTTCATTATTGGATTGAAAGGTCTCAACATCAAGTCCGAGTTCTTTTCCTGTTTCCACAAGATCTCTATTGATCTCATCAAGGGTCGTCTTTCCATATACTTCCGGCTCTCTTATGCCAAGCATGTTAAGATTTGGACCGTGAATCACCAGCACAGTATGTCTGTCTTTATTCTTCGGCATAGTCAAAACTCTCCTAAACTGCATTTTCACGATCTTTGCGCTTTATTGCCTTCTTCCTTGACCATGTAAAAAATTCTTAGATAGTGAGTCAAACCCCACATTTCGCTCTTTGCACTCTAACTATTTGAATTTATTAAACCCTAATATTCAGATATATATCAGATATATAAAAGAGCATCAAAAAACTCGCTTAATTTTCAAAGTGTTGCAGAGACAAGCGAAATGTAGGTCAAATAAGATGTATAAGTTATTTTGACTTACTGCCTTATCGCCGGACAGCATATAGGGCTGATCATCTATATGGCTGATTACCGGCCGATTTTTTTCCTAAAGCTGCTTATAGTCTTCTGATAATTTCCGCTTCCAAAAATTGCAGATCCGGCAACAAAAATATCAACACCAGCAAGGGAAATTTTTTCTATGTTTTCGTCACATACCCCCCCATCTATCTGTATCATGACAGATAGTTCTTTATCTTGAATCATCCTGCGAAGCATTTTGATTTTGTCAAGGCTGTTTGAGATAAAGCTCTGTCCACCGAACCCGGGGTTGACACTCATTATAAGAACAAAGTCAACATTTTCCAGAACCCAGTCTATCGAAGAAAGGGGAGTTGAAGGATTTAAAACAACACCGGCATGTAAACCTGAATCCTTTATCAACTGAACAGTCCGATTCAAATGCGGGCAGGCCTCTACCTGAACAGAAATCGAGTCGGCTCCGGCTTTTGCAAAATCCGGAACATAACGATCAGGATTTTCAATCATCAAATGAACGTCAAGCGGAAGTGATGTGACCTTCTTCACAGCTTGAACAATTATAGGGCCCATTGTTATGTTAGGCACAAAATGACCGTCCATGACATCTATATGTATCCAATCGGCTCCGGCTTTTTCAACGGCTTTTATTTCATCTCCAAGCATCGAAAAATCCGCAGACAGAATTGATGGTGCAATAAGTTTCATATAATTATCTCTTCTGAGCCAATTTCAAAACGTCCCCTTTTGCCCGATATCTATGTCAGGCTCAAATTTCAATCCTCGAAATATTCAATATATTCCTGCGGTTAAAATTTTCGCTTTCCTTGATCTCGAACAAAATTGAACATTTTGAAACTGGCTCTTCTAATTGTAAGTTTTCAATAAT
>CAZRLQ010000047.1:0-11794 GCA_964600725.1 uncultured Desulfobacterales bacterium | reverse complement strand
TCTTATACGGTCAATCCTGATGAGGCTGCAGCCGGCACGGATGTAAGGTTCTGGGTTGATGCATCTACAATACCGTGCGGGTCACTCTTCAGCGGCGTGATGACAGCGGCCTCTCTGTTTGAATGCGGAACCATACCTTCATGCATGTATTTTCCGTATGTGCTTACACAAACTTCCTTTGCAACAGGGATCGTTATAACCAATCTTACCGATGTGGCCCCTGCTGATATGGAAGCGATCTTAACCCTTACGGATTCAACCGGTGCTGTCTTTACCTATACAAAGACTGATTTTACTTCAAAAGTATGGTCATTTGTCCTGGACAGTGTTCTGGCTGAATACGGATGGACTCCAGCGCCGGGAAACGCGTGGCTCCATGTCCAGACCAATTTTACGGTTGACGGGTATTCATTTGTGACAGATGGCTCTTTCGGCGCAGGGACCCTGCCGAGGGTACTGGTAAATTGCGGCGATTATTCCAGTTTTAAATAGTTAAGCAAGTTACATGAAATTTTAAGATCTTAAGATAATGATAATGGGCGGAATTTTTGATGATTCCGCCCATTATTTTTTATTGAGTATTTAAGTTAATTATGAATAAGGAATCACCTAATGGGTGGATATACTTGCCGTTTATTATATTTGGCTCTCTTGCTGTTTTTTACATGCACCTTTAATGCAGCCGGAGAAGATTCATCTGATTTTGAATGGAAAGTCGGCGATATATGGCTGATCAAGGCCGTTTATCATTCGGATCTTGATGAAGACAAATGGTCGCCTCCGCTTCTGTGGGAATATAAGGTCGCCGGATTGACCCTGCATGAGAATGAAAATTGTTATCTTGTAGAGGTAAGGCGGCATAACAGGGGAAAGGAGCCTTGTGCAAGGCTGCTGTACAGACAGTCCGGCCGCTCCCTTGCCTCTGTCGAGATTATAAAGACCCGGAGAAATATAAAAACATCAAGGGTAATCAACTATAATAAAGGTGTCCCTGTACAGACGGAGCAGTCCCTGATTCCCTTTGATACTCCTGTCTTTCCCTTGGTCCCTGGCCTGTCTGTCGATTATCGTGTCAGAAAAAAGGTGACGGAAAGTTTATATGCCTCAAAGAGAATCAAGCAGACAGTCAGCAGGGCAGGACGGATGGATGACAATCTGATCGGTCTTGAAATCGATGCGGATTTAATTGAAGTCAAATGCATCTCGGAAAATGGAAGTACTTTTTTTACGCAGTACTGGGATACAAACAGACCATGGCCTCTTTATGGTGAAAATTCAAATATGAAATACTGGCTGGTGAAAGATTGAAAAGATATTGTTTTATTATTTTAGTTACATCTTTGCTTGTTTTATTTTTTAATCATTCCGAACCAAGGTGTGCTGTTTACGAGGCTGGTTATATGCCATGGTCCGGATACTGGTGGCCGTTTACATCGGGCGGACTTGTGACCGGTCTGGGCTACAGGGGGAGTCCTTCGCCGCTTTCCAAGTATGATTATGTTACAACGGGAACATATTATGGCCCTGCCAGAAACTATGGAATGGCGCATTATTATGATAAAAATGCTCTATCCTGGGAAGGGATGTGCTTCTGCTGGGCAGCCGCCTCCATACTTGAACCGGAGCCTGTACACGGCGGCGTATACAACAGAACAGTCTTTCATGTCGGCGACAAGAAGGGAATCCTTACAGCAGCATACCACGGAACATTGTACAATAAATATTCTGTTAGCACACCTGAGGCGTTTCACGCTATTCTTAGAGAATTTATTAATGGTCAAAAAATGCCGATCATCATTGATCTCGGTTTTGATGGCGAGATTTGGAATTACCCTGTTTTTAAATATGAGACCGATTTTAT
The DNA here is from genome assembly GCA_964600725.1 of uncultured Desulfobacterales bacterium. Lineage (GTDB taxonomy): Bacteria > Desulfobacterota > Desulfobacteria > Desulfobacterales > CAZRLQ01 > CAZRLQ01. The sequence goes on along the minus strand of CAZRLQ010000047.1, from coordinate 9,933 downwards.
TCAAGCAGGGAATATAAGGCATTATACGACAACAATATATTATCCGGCAAACTCCGTCTCTCCCGACTACGTTGGCACCCATGTTTCAAATTGTACCTATTATTACTATTTTGAGCTTGATGGAAACAATAATATCATAAAAAGCGGCTGGGAAGACAGCAGTGTTTCAAATCATCCTGTCAATGCATTTGAACCGTTCGGCACTGAACCGCAAAATCCTGGGATGGATTATGAAACAGTAAAAAGGATTGTATCAGCAGATGATGATCCTTTTGAGGAGAATGATGCCTTTGAGACAGCCGAATCCATATCAAGCGGCGGATATGCTCTTCTGGCGATAGACCGGGATTTTTTTAAATTTGAAGCTGAAAATGGCGACAATCTGAATATCCGTTTCAATGCCGGGGAAGATTCAAATATAATTGTCCGGTCGTACACACCTGAACGTATGCTGATTCAAGAGACTTCAGGCAGATCGTCACAAGTTATAGATGTATTGCGAGCCGGTGAGTACTTTTTGGAAATCATACCTGATGACCCGGCAAAAGAGTATGATTATGAGCTGTATATACAGCATGTTTTGCCGAATCGCTCGATATTTCCTTTAAATCCTCCAGGGCTCTGGGTAAATGGAATCGCTCTGTTAAGCCCGGATGATACCGGCAGAACCATTATTACCCAGATTGATGCCGGTGGATATCCTGATCTCAGTTATCAAAGCAGAGGGATAAAACACCAGCTTGGCATTTTGGAATACGATTTTAACCTTTTATCCACCAATGCCGGCGGTTATGTGAGAATCGATTCGGATCATCTGATTTCAGGGCTCCAATCCATTACCGACGGAAACCTGTTAATGGCTGGATCGAATCTGCTTTCCATGGATACGGCCGCATCGGAAATATATTATCCTTATTTTATCAGGACAGATAATTGGGAAACAATTTTCGGTCTGATTAATACAGGGGATGATACGGAAGAGATATTACGTTCCTCTTATGATGCAGAGGGTAAAATTGTCGGGTCTGAAACAATTGAACTTGCGCCGGGACAGAAGCTTGAAAACAATACATTTTATATGGGTATTCTCAAAGCCGGTGCCAAGAGTGTGAGCGCCTCTACCTTGAGCGGCAGAGCCTCTTTGCTTGGGTACATTAAATTTGCAAATTCAATATTTTTCCCGAAGGGAAGGGCCGTTGTGCCGATGTCTGCTGAAGGAAAAACAGAGCTGATAGTGCCTCATGTGGCTTCAGGCAGTGGCTGGTCTACTTTTTTAGCTGTGATGAATACCGGGGCTGAAACAGCAGCAGTCGATTTTATCGCTTATGACCGGCAGGGAAATCAGACAGGAAATGTGTCCCGAGTGCTTAAAGCAAATCAGAATTTTGTCGGCAAGATATCTGATATTTTTGATCTGGATTCAGAGATCGCTTCCATGAAAATTAAGTCGGATAACAACCAGCCTATATGCGGTCTCTTCCTTTATGAGACCGGTGACCGGCTTGCAGGCATCTCCATGCAGCCGGCCGATGCTTCAAGATTATATCTTCCGCACCTTGCCAGTTCAATGAACTGGTCCACCGGCATCGGTTTGATGAATGCAGGAAATATGAAAGCCGATCTCTTTTTTACCCTTTATGATGATAATGGAGAGACCCTTGCTGTTGAAACCCGCGGACTGGGTCCTAACCAGAGACTTGCATTTACGCTGAAAAATTTTTTTGGTGCGGAGACCGTACGGGATGGGAGATACCTTAAGATTGAATCATTGGAAGGTCTGCCGATTTGCGGAATCTACCTGATTGCTTCAGCCGATGGTCTAAAGCTTATGGGTGATGTTATCGGTAATTAATCTGTGTGCCCTTTGCGCGGAAACCATGCGAAGAACAAACATCAAAGTTTGTTGTATATTTATAACATCTGAGGCTCTTGCAGAAATAAGCTAACCGCCTGAGATTATCAGTAACCATCGAAAGAGCTAATTTGATGAGCCATTTTTATTTAGATACCGGAAACCCTATATGGTGTTCAAGAAACCACTCTCCGTTTTCTTTAAGCCATTTTTCCTTAGTTGTAAAATCAAAATCAAAACCGCGCTGCTTTAGCCTGTATTTAATTCTTGCTGTAGCCTTCGCACATGATTCATCTATTGTAATATCTTCAACTGAAAATAATTGAACATTGACATTTGCTCCTCTAATAAAGGAATTTTTATTTATTTTTTTCTTTACCCCATCGGTAAAAAGATTATAAACAGCTTCCCAGTCATGATTTATTTTGGACTCCCATTCCTTGTTTATTCTTTTCAATAAAGCTTTTTCACTGCATGGCTCTGTTCTTAAATGGGCGCAGGATGAAATCATCAGCAAAACGATTGCCGGCAGCAAAAATATGCCGGCTCTGTAAATATTCATTCTTCTTTAATCTCCTTTTTGGGTCTTTTGCTTTGGTATTCTTTTTTCTTTTGCATCTCTATGTATTCACTTGGGGACAATTTCCATAATTCTTTTATCTCCTTATCTATTTCCCTTTGCTTTTTTTCAAGCCACTTTCTTTTTTTTTCCTTGTACATGGCATAATAAGCTTTATCTATCATTTTCTTGATCTGTTCATCCGCAGGGATTGAACTGTCAAGTTCGATTAATCTTTTTTGAGCCATGACCATTTTTCCTGATTTATCAGCGGCAAATTTTATGAAACCTAATTTTTCCCCCCTAAATACGGAATAAAGAATCCTGCCGCCTGTTTTTAAAGGTTCTGATTCTTTTCTTTTTCCCAATATTACCAAGTCTATACCGTCAATAGTTTTGACAAGTCCGGATGTTGTTTCATAATCAGATTGCGACAGCAGGATAATAATATCTGTCTTTTTTTTTATTTCGGGAAGTAATGACCTTAGTTCATTTTCAGGGTCAAGTATTTGCAGGTCCGCCGTTTGTTTTTGATCTTGGAGATTATCAAAGGCATTTTTGGAAATTATTCCCAATACGCCTATCCTTGCACTACCTGCATTCAGGATAGCATATTTTTTACCAAACGGTCTTTTGCTGTTTTTGTATACCAGGTTTGAAGTTATTATTGGAATGTTATTATCGGAAGCCGTCTGTTTAAGAAAATCAGGACCGAAACGAAAATCGTTATTTCCTGTGTTTATGGCTGAATAAGCCATCATGTTCATCGCCTTGAGGCAGATCCTTGTTTTAAGTTTCTGCGAGCTTCCCCGCACCGGTGTAAAATTTCCGTTGTCTAAAATAAGCATATTACCGGTTGAACTTTTTATTAATCCAACCATGGCAGCGAGACGGGCAAGACCGCCCGAAGAAGAGGGCTTCTTTCCTCAAAAGCGAACCGGTCTTATTTGACCTGATATATCTCCTGTATAAAGGATTGTAACCTCTTTGCCGGTATCCGCGGCAGTGGAAAAAGAAAGAAATACTGAAAAAATAAAATAAAAAAAACCGGTGAGAAATATCTGTTTCAAAATGCTCCTCCATTATTGATATTATATCCAGGATGCCGATTCCACTATTATAAATAAAATAAAAAGGCAATCATAAAATGCAAAATGATATTGCCGCCTGCTGATTTTTATGATAATTTTTTTTAATTATTGAGATCGTCAGACAGTTGAGCAGTCTTTTCTTGAGAGCCTCCTTGGAAACCTTTAATTTTACTCAAAGTGTTAGTCGGCGAAAAGTAACTTCTCAATAAGTCCAGGCATCCATGTGCTTTCCCCTTTGAAAAAGAGGTATTGAGGGATTTTTCCCATCGTTGCCCGATCTTTTTGAAAAGTTACGGCAAAAATATAGTATGGCCGGTTAATTTTCATCACATAGGAGCCTGTCCGGGAATGGCTATTTCCCGCAATCTCTGTGCATGTCTGCACCTGCCTGCACCGCGGACGCGGCAGGTGCAGACAGATCAGGCGAAGATTTTAATCCTCAAAATACGCGGGTGTATTCCCGCGGTTAAAATCTTCGCCTTCCTTGACCTTGTAAAAAATTTCTAATTCCCTGACAGCCTCCTATAGAAACAAGGTAAATATTATGCTTAAGATTTTTAAAAAATTCCTTCTGGTTTTCTTTTGCACTCTTTGTATTTGTATATTTTACGGAAATCTTGTTCATTGCGCAGAGATTTATATTGATTATTCTTCCATGGCAAGGAAAATGGAAAAATTGAACAGGGAAAAAAAATATCAGCAGGTTATTGATAAATACGAACGTTATGCAACGGAAAGCAATAAAAATTATTCTTTTTTCAATTATCTTGGCGTTGCCCATGCAAAAGTTGAAATTTCCCGTCTTGATGCAAAGAAAAATGGGAATTGGAAGAAGGCCGAAAAATATCTTTTGCGTGCGCATGAATTAAACAACAAAAATCCGGCAGTTATGCTGAATTTGGCAACGCTCTATACCTGGACTAAAGATTACATGAGCGCTTGCAGGTTTGCCAGGATGTATCTTGAAAATAATGGCCTGGATAAAAAGACTGCAAATACGATATTGGAAAAATATAAGCCGAATATTATTGAAAAAAAGGTCAGGCTTGAAAAGGGAGGAGATGGTAAATATATATTTGTCGACGAGTAGATATATGCTTTATGAAAAGTATTATAGATAAATATCTCAAACAGATACATGGAGCTGTCTGGAAAAAGGGATTTTTCCAAAAGCCTTTGCGGAAAAAAGAGTATGATAAAAGGTATAATATCTCCTTGCGCCGGTGGCTTCTTTATCACCAGGAGAAGGTCGTTTTCCATAAGGTCAGGTGGATGGGTGTTCCAATGTTTAAAAATGTTTTGGATGCATGGATCTACCAGGAAATAGTTTATGAGGTTTCTCCTGATGTGGTTATCGAGATAGGGAGCAAATACGGTGGGAGTACTAAATATTTTGCAAACCTGCTCGATCTGTTAGGTAAGGGTATTGTTATATCCATAGACATTGACCGGTCTCTTTACAAATTGAACCACAACCGGGTTAAAATATTTACCGGCAGCAGTTCGGAACCGGAAATTATTTCCGAGGTTGCAAAATTGTGCGAAAACAAAAAGGTTCTTGTGGTACAGGATGGAGATCACAAAAAAAAGCAGGTCTTGGAAGATTTAAACAATTATTCAAGGTTTGTCAGCACCGGGAGTTATTTTATCGTCGAAGACGGAATAGTAGATCTGTTCCACCATGGAGACGGCCTTGGGTTTCAAGATAAAGGGCCGCTGTCGGCAGTTGAAGAATTTTTAAAACAGAACACTCATTTTGCCGTTGATTCCATGCAGGAACGATATCTGCTGACATATAATCCAAAAGGTTTTTTAAAACGTATTATCTAAGATGCGGTAAAGTCCGTATTTCTGGAAACAATTGTTCGGGCTTATTTACACATATCTATTCCTGCCATAACCGATGTTATTTAATTCATATGTATTCATTCTTTTTTTTATAATTGTCTTATTCCTTCATAATTTACCCCTTAAATGGCATCTGAAAAAAACCAATCTTCTTTGCGCAAGCTATTTCTTTTATTCTGCCTGGAATCCTCCATTTGTATTTATATTGTGGACTTCTACTGTTGTTGACTGGTTTGTCGGTCTTTATTTATATCGCGTTCGGAATAATCTCGCCAGAAATCTTCTTCTTGCAGTCAGTCTCTGTGTAAATTTAGGTCTGCTCTGTTTTTTTAAATATGCCGGATTTCTTTTGGAAGGTTTTGCGGCATTGATGAAATTTTATCATCTGGATTTTAAACCTTGTTCTCCGGATATTATTTTGCCGGTTGGAATATCATTTTACACGTTTCAAACATTATCTTATACTCTGGATATTTATCAAAGGCGGATAAAACCCTGGCATTCGTTTTTAGATTATGCCCTTTATGTAACTTTTTTTCCTCAACTGGTTGCCGGGCCGATTGTTCGGGCATCCGATTTCCTGCCGCAATGCATAAGAGTTTGCAAGGCGACATGGAATCAAATGGCATGGGGTATTAGCCTTTTTGTTCTGGGTCTGTTTGAGAAAATCGTTGTTGCCGATGGATTGCTGGCACCGGTTTCCGATGCAATCTATAATACTTGCGGGTATCCTGATTTTGTCAGCTCCTGGTGCGCGACTTTTGCCTTTTCCGGCCAGATATTTTGCGATTTTGCGGGGTATTCGACCTGTGCCATCGGTGTTGCTATGTGTCTCGGCTTCAGCCTTCCTGATAATTTTAATTACCCGTATGCGTCGGTCGGGTTTTCCGATTTTTGGCAGAGATGGCATATCTCATTATCAAGCTGGCTGCGTGATTACCTATATTTTCCCCTTGGCGGGAACCGATGCGGAATTTTACGCAACAATTATAATCTTATGATGACTATGCTGCTTTGCGGCTTATGGCATGGTGCTTCATGGACATTTGTTGCCTGGGGCGGACTGCACGGATTATATCTGGTTGCTCAGCGGGCTTTAAAAACAACAGTACCTGACTTTTCTATATGGCGGACGACTTTATCTAAAATTATTTTCGCCTTTTTAACATATCTTCTCGTATCTTTTGCCTGGGTTTTTTTCCGCTCAAAAACTTTTGACCAGGCTTTTTTGATGATTCAAACAATGCTTGGGATGGGCAGCAAAACCCCGGGATTATATCTTTGTCCCATGGATGTTTATGTTACAGTTTTACTGACATCTTTAATTTTTGTAATTCACTGGAGTATGAAGGACAGATCTTTAGAGAAAATAGCAGAAAGAGTGCCCGCCTGGTTAATATCGGTTATTGTCACCGGAATGCTGGTTCTTATCGTCACTCTTGCCGGAGAGGATCGTGCTTTTATCTATTTCAGGTTTTAAGCTGGGTTCAAATTCTAAATCGGTTTTCAAGCGATCTGTACCTGATGGTTCATGGAAACGGATATTGATAACAGGCATAATAATATTTTTGCTGGTTTTTGGGGGGCTGGAACTGTTCTGGAGAGTAAATGGGCATCTGCCGTCTGTTGTTGATGATTATGATCTCTGGTCATATTACAGGCATCGAGTATATGATAATGGGGTAAAGACAGTGGTCTTGTTAGGTGCTTCAAGAATTCAGCTTGATATTTCAACCGGTATGCTGAAAAAAATATTTCCGGACTATTTGATAATTCAACTTGCAGTTGACGGCAGACAGCCGATAGCTGTTTTGAAAGACCTTGCGAATGATAAGTGTTTTAAAGGGATTGTGATATGCTCCATGTTTGCCGGATGGGTCGGAAAAGAGAATCTTTACAGCCAGCAGGATTATGTAAAATATTACCATGAAAACTCAAATCCGTTCAAGAGATTGAATCGCTTAATTATGTCATATGTTCAGGAATATTTTGTTATTGTCGATCCTTACCTTCAATTAAAGAGAATCCTTTTAAAATATAAAGAATCAGGAAAGTTGCCCGGACCTCGATATTTGATTACAAAACGCGATAGATCCCGCATGGCGGACTATTCTCTGATAAATGTTTCTGAACAGCAAAAGTATCGGATAAAAAGGATAGGGGAGCTGTATAAAAAAAATCCGCCTATGGCTCCTAAAGAATGGCTGAAACATGCGGCAAAAATAGGCCGATATGTAAAGAGAATCACAGAGCGCGGAGGAAAGGTTGTCTTTATACGTTTGCCCTCAACAGGGAAACACTGGGAGCTGGATAACAAGTTTTATCCAAAAAAAGAGTATTGGGATAAGATCGCCTCTGTCACTGGAGCTTGTACTATACACTTTCAGGATATTTCAGGTATGAAACAGTTGGTTTGTCCCGACACCTCGCATCTCGATTATCGACAGGCCCCGCTTTTTACCAGGGTAATGGCTGAAGAATTTTTAAAACAGCATATAATCGAGGTGCTGACAAAGTCAGCGCCGCGATTCCCGGCGGCAAAGCCGCGGGGCATTGGCGCTCCGCGAATCGGAGCGCCAAGCCGAAAAGCGACCTCGTGAAGTGCTGGGAAAAATGATCTTTTCTCTTCAACCTAAATCTTGCATTCAGTTTTGCGAAATGATTATATCTTGCCTTCTGATATGAATGACATTCATCTTCCCCATTCAGCTTCCCATTGATGAATCAGATATATTTCGCAAGAACTGAACCCTGCAGGAGCACCGTTTTTACCTGATCTGTTGCGTTATCAAACGCTTGCATTATACATATACGACTGAGCGTTTGATGCCCTGCATCTCAGGCAAAAGCAACGTTTGCAGGATTTAGGCTCAATTAATAATTATCAATTGGCAACCCAGTACCACGGATGTTCCCACAAGATACCAGCCTGGTTTGGATCCGTATTGTAGATGAGTACGCCGCATCCGAAATCCTGGATAGTACTCCACAATATGGACCAACCATTTTCATTCCCAAGACCTAATTGGTTGAGATCAATATATTTGACTTCATAAGGATTGAGCCATATATCAACCACCAGTTCACTGCCTGGATTGACACCTTTGGGAACAACATATCCTTGAATATGATTTCTGACCATAGAGCTGTAGTTTGTCAATACAAATACACTGCCCCATCCACCACTGGAGGCATTTGTAACCAGATCGACCAAATAGGTATAGGTTGCCTGGGGTGCAGCTTCGCCCTGCCTATCATAATAGTTTTTGATAAGCTGATCTGCTGCCGGTCTATCGCTGCCGGCCCAAACAGGTAAAGCAAAGGCTCCAACAAATGCTACCAGGGTTAGTATAAGTGATAATCTTTTCATAATTATAAGCTCCTTCATGTTAATAGTTTAAAGTTTAAACCGTTCTTTAAAATAATCCAAAAAATAATTAAAGGCGCAGCCTGCCAAGGTGTCGATTACTTCTTTCACCTCCTTTCTTTCGTAATTTCTTAAAAAATTAAGCTCCTTATTTATTTCAGGTTGGCAAACAGGGTTTTAAATTTTTATCAACTTCTGAAGGCCGACAGTATTGACGCACTCACAAAGCTGAAGCGATTGGGCTCCTGTAGTTGTGCAGAGATCGTCTGCATGGAAATATCTATGCTTATTGACCGGACGAAATTTTCAATTAGCGCAAACATCTATTGTTCTGGATCGGAATCCATAAGAATAAGAATCAGAAAATTAAACTTTATTTTTTACGCTGACGGCCGGGAGCGGTATTCGTCTCTTTACGGCTCTCAGGAAACAGAGGTTTTGTTTTTTTAAGAACTATATGCCAGTCACCATCTGTAAAAATCCATTGATCTGTGAGTGTCTGGCTGATAGGTTTTTTAAACTCAACGGGGACTATTTCTGATTGTACTTTAAAAGTCCTTTTTACACGAACCGAGGCATAATTTTCTTTTATTGTAATATCTTTTATTTCATAATTTAAAAAGGTGAAATTTTCCATATCAGAAGAGAACCGCAGGCGGTTTTGTCTTGTTCTGGCTTTTGGCCTGATGAACTTAAACGCTTTTTCAAGATCGCCTTTTATGAGACTTTCCCAATAAGTGCTGATACGTTTTTTCAACATTTCCTGGGAGGGAACATCCTTTTTATGTTTTTCGTAATAATTTTTGATCAATTGATCCGCCGCCGGTCTGTCACTTTCAGTTTCAGCCAAAACCGGTGAATTTAAAAAAAACATGAAAGAGATCAAAATCAATATAAACAGTAAATCTTTCATAATTGCCTCCGTTTTAATTTTACCTGGTTACAATTAGAACCGTCCCTGCTAATTTCAAATGTCCAAATTTTATCACTACCGGGATAAGGATTTGGAAGGTGGATTTTCAGGTCTTCCGGAATTATCAACAAGGGGCGGTTTAGGTTTTTTATAAGCTATATACCAGAGACCATTTACATAAACCCATGAATCAGCGAGTGTCTGATTAATAGGGTCAAGTTCTACAGGAACCAGACCAGGTCTTATTTTAAAAGTCCTTTTTACACGCGCCATGGCATGATCACCTTTAATTGTAATATCTTC
>CAZRLQ010000046.1:0-11906 GCA_964600725.1 uncultured Desulfobacterales bacterium | reverse complement strand
ATCCTTTCTATTTCTTTTAATTTATCGGCCAGACGTTTTCTGGAAACAGGAAATGCTGTCTTAAGTTCCTGGGCGAAGATCGATACTTTATACTCTTCTATAAGCCAAAAAAACTCCTCAACGGCAATTCTTTTTTCTTTTGAAGCCGGGACAGAAAGTCCTGCCAGCAGTTTATCTAACTTTTCTGTAAAAAACTTTAAATCTTTTGCTTTTGCCCTGTCTTTTTCCAGATTTACAGATGCCCTTTCAGCTCGAACAGCAATAGCCTTAATGTACCTGACCAGAGAGTCAAGCCTTGCTGTCTGGTAAAGTTCCATAAATCTTTCCGGTACAAGCTTTATCAGTTCATCTCTTATTTCATTGAAAAAAATTGAAAACCCGCTGCCGGTCATCCGGGATGTTTCCAGATTGTATATAATTGACCTTGTTTCATGATAAGCTTCAATAATGGCGATACTTTTGCTCAATAATTCCCGGCCGCATGGAAGAATAAGCGGGGCTGACGACCTGGCATGGGAATAAAAGGTATCTTCGGACCTTATGTTCCTGCTGAACAGATTGTTTATTACCGTTTCGTGTAACCTTTTTTCAAAAAGCTTTGACCCGCCAAAGTGGACTGATTTTTTTTCCATTGTCTTTGGCAGGGTCAATATTTTTTTTAAAAATTTCAATTCCTTTGAAAAATGAATGGAAAAGAGCCTCGCAACACCCTCTTTATGGGATTTTACGGCCTTATTTTTCTGCAGAAAAAGACGGAGGTTTACGCTTTTCTTATCTTCAGCATCTTTTTCAAGACCGGGAAAAAAAATCCATCTGCCCTTATCTTTTCCATTTACAGTAATGTTATCGGGAAGACTCCCAAAATCCCACCTGGTTATTTCTCTTTTTTCCCACCTGGCTTTTGCGGATTCAAATTGGTCCATTTCGGCATTATCATGGATTTCTCTGCTTAAAAGAGAGACTTCTCTTCCGGAATGAAGCTCTTTGCCATATGAATCGGTTATGCTGATTCGCGTTTTGAGATAATCCGGCAATCGATCTAAATTCCAGGCTGAACCAGGTATATCGACTCCAAAACGTTTATATATAAAATCACCAAGGGCTGTAATCAGATTTTTCTTTCTTGCCGGAATTTCATTTGCAATGGTATCTACGACTTTTGCCATAGGAACCAGTTTTTGTCTGTAAACCTTTGGAAGACCCTTTAAGAGCAAAGCTATTTTTTCTTTTAAAAGTCCAGGAACAAGCCAGTCAAAGGATTCCGCTGGAATCGATGAAACAAGGGCGGACGGTATCTTGATTGTAACTCCGTCATCATCTTTACCTGGATTAAAACTGTAGGTGGATTGAAAACTTCGGCCGCCAAGAAGAACATTATCCGGGAAAAAAGAGAGTTCGTCTCCATCCGGAGAATAAAGCAGAAGATCTTCTTTTTTCATCCTCAGAAAATCATCACATCCCATCTTCTTTATTTTATTTTCCAATCCCCTGATATTAAAAATACCGAAAAGCGATTTTTTGTAAAATTCAAAAATATGCTCTTCTTCAACAAGAATGTCCCTCCTTCTGATTTTATTTTCCATATCCTTGACTTCATCGACAAGTCTTTTATTATGTTTCATAAACATAAACGTCTTTTTTATATCACCTTCAACAAGTGCTTTCTGAATAAAAATATCTGATGCCCTGTCGGGATCTATTTTACCGTAAGAGACTCTCCTTTGGGAAACGATTATAATACCGTAAAGACTAACCTGTTCAAAGGCAACAACTTCTCCTCTGTTTTTCTCCCAGTGCGGGTGCAAATAGGTATATTTGCATTGACTGCCGCCCAGATCTTCCAGCCATCTGCTGTCAATATTAGCTGCGGTTCTTGCGAAAAGCCTGGAAGTCTCAACTATTTCAGCCGCTACAATCCATTTGCCGGACCTGTTAAACAGAGCAGATCCCGGAAAAATCATAATATCTTTTTCTTTTGCGGTCTTAAATAGGTTCTTTTCCTTTTTCACCGCAATATTTGAGAGAAAACCGCTTAAAATCGACTGATGTATTGCTGTGTAAAATGGCGTGTAACTGCCTGATCTTACAACTGAGTTTAAGGTTGCATCAAAAACAGGCAAAAAACTCTTTTTGTTTTCTCCCTTTTTGTATAAGCCATATTCCTCCAAAAATGCCAAAATCTGAGTATAAATATCACGCCACTCTCTCATTCTGTTAAAAGATAGAAAGTTTATTCTGCAAAACTTTCTTAAAGATCCCGCTTTTTTTACGCCCTCTTTTTTGCCGTAACAACTGTTCCAGATATTGAGAAAAGTCATAAAATCAGAAGAAGGATCATTAAACTGCATATGCATCTGGTAAGCTTCTTTGATTTTTTCAACCGGCCTCTCTCTTGGATCCTGAATACTTAAAGCAGAGACAATTATGGCTGCTTCATCAAGACAGTCCTTTTTCTTAGCTTCAATGAGTATTCTGGATAATCTTGGATCAAAAGGCATTTTTGCCATGAATCTTCCCTTTTTGGTAAGAGAGAACTTCCTTTTCTGTTTTGGTTTTTTCCCTCCGGATTCCGAAACAATGGCTCCCAGTTCAACGAGAAGATCAAAACCGTCACGTATGCTTTTTGCATCAGGATTATCAATAAAGGGAAAATCTGATATCTTGCCGAGATTTAACGATATCATCCTAAGTATTACCTCTGCTAAATTTGCCCTTAATATTTCAGGAGGAGTGTAAAGGGGACGTGAATTGAAATCTTCTTTTGAAAAAAGACGAATGCAGACGCCGTTCTCTACTCTGCCGCATCTGCCTTTTCTCTGGTCTGCACTGCTTCTTGATACAGGCACAACCGGAAGAAAAGTGGTTCTCGACTTAGGCGAATACTGACTGATTCGTGCAAGTCCTGTATCAATGACATATTTAATTCCCGGTATCGTAACAGAAGTTTCAGCCACATTCGTTGCAACAATAATTTTCCTGCTAAAATTGCGGGAAAAGACCATCGACTGTTGTAACGCCGGAAGCCTTGCATATAAAGGCAAAACAGTTGTATTATCATAATTTTTGCCTTCGATAAGTTTGCAGGTTTCACGAATATCCTGTTCGGTGGGCATAAAAAGAATAATATCGCCATACCTGCTTGTTTTCATAAGTTCATTAAGAGCAGTTACCGCCTTCTCAATGTAAGAGAATTCGCTCTCTTCTTTAAGATCATTATTTGGCAGATAATATCGTTCCTCAACAGGATACATCCGGCCGGAAACCTCAATGACAGGCGCATTATTAAAAAACCTTGAAAATTTTTCCGTATCAATGGTTGCCGAAGTTACAATAAGCTTAAAATTTTTTCTCCTTTGCAGCAGATTTTTCAAGATTCCAAGTCCAAAATCAATATTAAGACTTCTTTCATGAGCCTCATCAACTATTATGGTATCATATTCATATAAATATGGATCACTTTGGGTTTCTGCAAGAAGAATTCCATCTGTCATAATCTTGATGACAGAATCTGAGGAGGTTTTATCCCTGAACCTTATTTTGTAGCCGACCAGTCCGCCAAGATCCACGCCGAGTTCTTCCGCTATGCGACGGGAAACAGCAGCGGCAGCAATTCTCCTTGGCTGGGTGCAGCCTATCCTGCCGGCTATCCCCCTCCCCGCAGAAAGACATAATTTGGGTATTTGGGTCGACTTTCCAGAACCGGTCTCACCGGATATAATTACAACCTGGTTATCTAAAATTCTATCTATTATTTCATCTTTTTTTGCGGTTATCGGAAGCGCATTATCATAAGTCAGCCTGGGAAGAATCTTCTGAAGCAGGCTTTTTTTATCTGAAAATTTAAACTGATTCTCCCGTTTAAAAGATCTTCTTTTCATTATATTTTTCATATTATCAATGGCCTTAAACTACAAAAGCATTAACCTTGTTAAAAAAATGTTGACCTTGTTAAAGGTTTAAAGTATCTAAAATTACTCTTATGAAAGCTTGCGCTTGAAAACATTAAAGAAATTTCACCTCAGCTATGATTACGTAACTTCTCAAAAAATCAGGACTGATTACGTAACTTCTCAAAAAAATCAGGACAACGATGGGGAAATCCCCTTCAATCCCCATTTTTAAAAGGGGGAAGTACAATTCCCTCAATCCATCTTTTTCAAAATTGAGATATTATGTGGTTACAGGATGATTAGCTGATATGTCAATATAAGATATAGCACTTGGAATATAAGACCGTCCCTGTTTCCGCCGGCAGGCAAAACGGTCAGCTCTGTTCGATTCCAAGATCCAAAAAGCTTTGGCTTTTAGAACGCGTCAATTTAGCGAACATTAAAAAAAGCTTTAGCGAAAAGGTCCAGCCAATGGCAAAAAACATTATTGTTGTCGATTTATTCAAAGACCCTGACAGCGGTTTTAAAATTCAGGATCATCTGCTGGTTGAAAAGTCGGGCTCAAAATATATTGTCTCCGCTTCGCAAACTGATTTATATCAGGCATTAAAATCGGCCAAGGAAATCTATCTGAACATCTCCAGCATCGCACAGGCTGTTTTTTCAGAGGATCTTATAAAGAAAAATTCCAGACGCAACCTGAAAATTGCGGCTGGAGAGAATGCAAGGAGAAAAAGAATAGAAGCCGATGATATGATCGCTGAAATATCTGTGACAGGAGAAGAAACAAGAGAAGATCAGAAGATGTCAAGAGTTGCCTATGCCGCGATCCCGGCTTCCGATATCACGGATATTCTCAGCCTTGATGAATTAAAAAAAATCGGCGATAGGATTAAATATCTCACAATTTTGCCGATTGCCCTGGCTTCGGCGGTGAATTTCAGCGCTAAAAGCAGAGGCAAAAGTGTCGGCGGCTTTATGACGGTCTGGGTAAGTGAGGATTTGACTATCCTGTCCATATCTTCCTCCAGAGGTTTGGTGAAAATAGGGCGTCAGCTTAATTTCGGCCTCTCAAAAAATTACAGCTCGGTACCGGCTGCCGACATGGAAAAATTTTTTGATGATTTAACAAATGAGATCATTGCGACCCTAAAAAAATTTTATCGGGAGCATCGCTATGACAGCGTGGAACAGCTTTACATATTCGGCAGCAGCGTGTTGGAAACTAACTTTGACGGAGATAAACTTGCTCAGTATTACAGCTACATAGGCAAAAAAAAGATCGAGATTATTTTCGGCCTTGCCGGCCTGCCTGTTGAATATCATCCCTTCAAATATAACTCTTCCCATCAGATTTCAGAAAGAATGAATCTGATCAGCCCTCTATTTCTTTCAGAAAGAACAACTCTTATAGACCATCTTTTTTTCAGAGCAGATCATTTTAATTTTCTGCCCCAAAAAATGATAAAGCAGCGGGTACTGAACATCGGACTATCTATTCTCCTTGAATTGGTCTGGGGAGGGGTTCTCATCATTCTTCTGCTATCATTTTTAAAACCAGCAGGAGACTTTGAAAAAAAGAGCGGCGAACTTAAGAACTTACAAAACTCTGTTCAGGATTACAAAAAGAAGATCAACGAGTTTTCAAAAGAACTGAAGAGTCTTAAGACATACAGCGGATGGAAAAATTTCTATGAAATTACTTGCAAAAACGGACCGCTGTTTAACAGTTTCCTGTCAGAACTCGGTCTTTTGATAAGACCGGAGATGGTCATCGATAAGATTCATATCTTACCTGCCGAAATTCAAGGGAAAAGAATCTGGAACTGCCAAATGACCTTAAGAATAAAGAGCCGCGGATGGAAGAAAGGTCTCAGAATCATACGTGATTTCGGGAAAGACTTGCAATCATCTCCTTTTTTTAAAATCCGGCAGGTTAATTATAAAACAGAGACCTCTTTACATATGAACTCCCAAGACGACGAATTCATTTGTCAAATCTTCATGCAGCTGCTGCCCGGCAACCTTGAAAATAGATGGCCGAATCCAGACGGAAAATCCAAAAGTCATTCGTGATCTTAAAATATAGGAACAATGGTCCCATGAAGATTAAACTGGCTCTGATAGTTATAGGTTTTCTGGCAATCTTTCTGATTATAACTCACAATTACATTCAGGAATTCCAAAACCGCAAGGTTCTTCAGAGAATTATAAAACTTGAAAAAGAAGAGCAAAATCTGAAAAAAAGAATTGAAAAACTATTGGCAGAGAAAAACAGATTAGAAGAGACAAAAAAGCTGGTGGATAAGGAATTCAAACAGCAGTTTAACGACCCTGAGGCAACATTTCTTTCCTTTCTGGATCATCTGCAGAAGTTGAATCTTCAACGCTATGATGGAGAGATCACCATGGAAGATGCTCACACCTTCAGACAGGCACCTGTCAGACTTTATGAGATCAACTTTTTGATAACTTTCAAATTTATCGACCCGCGCAAAGCAGAGAATATCTTAAAGCATATTCTCCAGCAGCAGGACCCTCAGCAGAGTTATCCGATCAAGGTGAGGCATTTGACAATTACCCGTGAAAAAGGGGGCAAACCGCTGGTATCTCTCAGCCTGGCATTGCTGGTGCCCGAAAGGGCGGATCATTGAAACTCGATGTTCAAGTTTTTTGAGCTATTCAAAAATCATCTTTATATAACCTATTGACTTTATTAGCCTGATGTATTTGAAAAAGCTTTTTTGCATTCTAATAAATTCAGTAACTTATAAAAAAACTTGAACATCGGGTGAAAAGTGGATCAACAGACAAGCAGATTCAAACATGAAAAATCCGGAGTTTGCATCCAGGAGCGGAGGACAAAAAATGATTTCACGGGATAATGTATTATTCATATTGCTGGTTGCTGTAGCCGTTGCACTGACATTTGCGATATCGCTTTACATTATGAAACATAAGAAGGAGGGTGACGAGAAAAAAGATGAGAAAGTAAGTATCGGAGCAAAAACGATATCTGAAAAAAAAACAAATTCAAGCTATTTTAAAGGGACTTATGATTTTATACATAGGACATACTCCCGCAAGAAAAACAATAATTTCGGCAAAGTTCGGAATCCATTCCTCTGGAAAGAAAAAACAGAAAAATCCCGGCCTTCGGAAATTTGTAAAAGATTAAAAAAAACCAAAATTCGCATACTCCAGCTTGGTGAAAGAAGCAATGTCGTCATGCTTGCCGACACTTTGTTATCTGAAGGAGATATGTATCTGAAACACAAGGTGCTTAGTATCGATGAAAACGGAGTTGTCTTAAATGGCGAATGCGGAAAAATTCGCATCTCTTTATTGCGATAACCGCTATGCCTGATAGCGCAGCAGAGCATAAAAAGAGGCAGAGCATAGAACCTGTTAGGCTTTTGGGAAATGCTCAATCTTGTTTTATGTTCAAATTATTCACAATGTTGTTGTACTTGATTTTATTACAAATTGTTCAAAAAATATCATAATGCCGACTTGAAATCAAAAAATAGCCTAATTCTTTTCAACAGGATAAACGTATTTGGATAATAGAGCATCTGCAGCTGATTCCCAAATGCATCTGCTTTGTCCTCTTCAAGGCATAAGGAGTTAAGTTTGAATTTTCAAAGATTATTTACGAGTCTGTTGATTTATGGCCTTTTTGCCCGATCTCTGCGTTACGCGGAAAAAATAATCCTCCAAATATCAATTATATGCCTCCGGTTATCTTTTCCGCCTGCCCTGATTACGAACGAAAATCCTCATAAATCAACAGATTCATTTATACAGACAAAAAAAACATTTATTTTACTGCCGCTTGTCTCTTTCTTGTTTATGGCTGCCTGCAGTTCCCACTCAAAACAGCTTCCGGTCGGACAAGACCTTCTGCCGGAAAAAATAAAAGCAGAGCGGCCTGCTGAAGATAGATCTCCTGTTTGTCTGCCGCCCATAACCAGGCTCAGGCCCCAGGTTGCTGCCGAAGAGAGACTGCCGTATGAAGACAGACTCTTTTCCCTGCTTATAAAAAATGCCGACCTGGAATCGGTTCTGTTCGGACTGGCTCAACAGGCGGATCTGAACCTTGTAATAGACAAGGATGTAGATACCAGTACTATTGTCTCGGTCAAATTTGAAAATCTATCCATCAAGGATGCTCTTGAGAACATTCTTGCTCCATGCTCCTATTTCTACACCCTTAAAGGAAATTTCCTCCGGATCCATGCTATGGAAACACGAATTTTTCCATTTAACTATCCACTCATGTCCAACAAGCCAAACTCCGATCTGGGCGGCGATGTGTTGGGCAATGTAGGAGGCGAGACCGATACTGATCTTAAAGGCGAATTCTCCATTGAAAACGAAGTGGAAAACGAAGAACATTTAGATATATGGGAACAGATCGAAAAAGCTCTTGTTCCCAAGGAAAAAAAGCAAGGAGGATTGCTGTCCGAAAAGGGAATGGCTGTTATCAACCGTATGGCCGGAATCATTGTAGTGACCGATAAAAAAGATAACCTTCTTGTGGTGGAAAAATTCCTCCATAAACTCGAAAGCTCTTTACGGCGTCAGGTCATAATAGAAGCCAAGATTATAACAGTGACTCTGAATAACCAGCATCAGTACGGTATCGACTGGGAGTTTGTTCAGCAGAGGGTCTTTGGTGATTCAGAAGGAGAATTTTCCATAGGGACCAATCTGGGAACAGGTTCTGAACTTTTTAACATGGGTATCTCATTTACACGGGGTTCAAAAAAATATTCCGCCCTTCTTGACGCTCTTGCCATTCAGGGAAACATCAATGTTCTCTCTGCTCCCCGTCTGAACGTGCTGAACAACCAGTCCGCTTTAATGAACGTAGGACAAACAATCCCATACGTCGATTTTGAGCTTGAGCAGACCACAGACAACTTTGGAAGGGTGGAAAGCACCGTTGTTCCAACCATTCAGAGGGCCCAGGCCGGAATTACTTTAGGGATTACGCCTCAGATCGACGAAAATAATACAACCATTCTCCATATTGTTCCAATCATAAGCGATCTTTCGGGAGAATACGAATTTGTCTTTGATGATAACAGCTTCACGGTACCCATAATTAATGTTCGTGCAACAGATACTGTCATCAGGATTGCGGATGGAGAAACAGTTGTTCTTGGCGGACTTATCACAGAGCATACAGAGGACACAGTTAAAAGAATTCCCTTGTTGGGAGATATTCCCATATTCGGAAAATTCTTTTTTTCAAACCAGTTACGTTCAAACCTGAGAAAAGAAATGGTAATCATTTTAGATGCAAAGGTTGTGGGAATATGAGCATTATAAACGAATATCTGAAAAAGGTTCAGACGGGCACTCCTGCAGCAGGAGGGACGCCTCATCTTCCTCCGGGCCTGGCAGCCGGTTCGGTAAAAAGAAAAAAGAGCCGGAACATAAACAGACGGCTTCTGTTTGCCGGTACTGTAATCCTGGCTGCAGCCATATCTTTCTGGTCAGAATCTTATCTTATGCATCTGCTTTTTAACCCCGGAGCCGAGGCCGGGACAGATGCACCGGCGGCAATACAGACCAGTGCTCCGGCAAAGAAAGGTAAAGACGCTGATGCTCCTTTACCGGCAAAAAAGTCCAAGCCTGATCCGAACAATTTCATAATCAGCGAATACAGAAAAAGGGCGCTCAATGAAGAGCCGGCAGTCTCTGTGGCCGCAGCGCTGGAAGAAAAAGCCGGTCCAAAGAAGAATTCCGGCCGGTCTGAAAGCATGAACAGTGTGGTTAAGGCCGCTGATTCAGTTATTGAAAGCAGTGAAAAGTCTTGCGGAAAATCGGCGGCAGATAAAAGGATGCCTGCGGAAAACAGAATATCTGACAAGCCGCGGGATGTTCATCTGAAAATCAGAGAGAAAAAAGCAGATACCCACTCCAGATCTCGATCCTCTTCAAAAGAAATCAGCAGATTCTATCTGCTTGGAGTTTTGGCTCAGAAAGAAAAAAATTATAATGAGGCTCTGAGATTTTACAACAAGGTTTTAAACAAAGATTCCAAGCATATTGATACCCTTGTTAATCTTACGTCGATCTATATTTACCAGTCAAAATTTTCCAAAGCAAAAGAGATAATCGAAAAGATAAAAAAGATTGATCCCCAAAATGTTAAGGCACTGGTAAATTCAGGAACCATAGATCTTTATCTTCAGGATATTGAAAAAGCAAAAAGAAAATTCCAGCAGGCACTTCTCCTTGATTCAATGGAATCCACAGCTCTTGTCAACCTGGCCTGGATATCGATGCAAGAGGGTAATACCGCCAAGCTCAAGGAGTACCTGGAAAAAGTACTTGATATTTCTCCAGATAACTTAGATGCTATATTAAACTATGCCAGCCTTCTGGAGAATGAAAGGCGGTTTTACGATGCTGTGCTTTTGTACAGAAAGGCTTTGACACTCAATGCCTCCCGTAATAATGATGAACTATTGGCCAAAAAGATTAAAGACAGGATAAGGTGGCTGAACGGGCGGAAGAGGTGATGCTGAGAGGTGAGTGGTGAGCAATGAAAAAAAATACCTGAGGAACGAAGATGAAATAACCCCCATAAACAAGCATCACCTGGAGCCGTGATGCATATTAGCGCAAAATAGCAGGTGCAGCACCCGTGGCTGCCCCCCGAAGGCATCAGAAATTTTTTGTGCTTTTGGGGCATTTTATAGTTAGAAAAGTTATTTCGCCTCCATTCCTAATTTCATTTTGTTTTGACAGGGGATATTATTCAGGCCGGTGCCAAATAAAACAAATGCCGCCAACATGGCAGGAGCAGTTGATTTTATTGCAAATTGTTCAACAAGTGTCATAATACCAACTTGAAATCCAAAAAGAGCCTAAACGAATTTACAAAAGAAAAATCAGCCGTAGTCTCTACGGTATCAGCCTGTGGAGAGGCAGTAAGACCCAAGCAGTTGATTCGGGCATCTTCTGTGAAGCAGGGATTTCTTTTCATTTTTGCTAATCAAGAATGAGTAGGAAGAAAGGAACTTGGAAACTTATGAAGCGGCACTTAACGGTCTTTTCCGTAATCTTTGCATCCGGACTTCTGGTCGCAGGCTGTTACACTGTTTCGGACAAAAATGTTGACCTTCTCCCCTTTCATGGGAGATCATTTCTTGTTTTCGGAAGGGTCTTAAACGTATCTGAAAAACCTGTTGCCGACTGCAAGGTTATTCTGATAAAAAGGAGGCATTCCAGACCCCCTGTTCCTCCCGATAAGCCGGTTGCGGCGGTCACGGACATAACAGGGGATTATTCCTTTATGTTCCAGCCTGCAGGAAACACATCCTTCTGGCTCTATTTCGATGCCCAGGACCAGGGTTATGCCCCCCAGTACATATGTATCAACAATCTGATCAGATCTTCCATGTTCATGCTGCATAAAGAGGGAAACAACCCGCTGAATCTTTCCATAATACTGGAAGAGAAAGGAGCCGGCCATGCAAAAGTAATACCGGCATTAAATAACCAGAAACAGACTGATCATGAGCAGTGAGTGGTGAGTTAGGAATTCAATAGGGAATGAGGACAAAATAACTTCCCCAACTATAAGATGCCCCAAAAACACAAAAAATTTTTGATGCTCGCGGGCAGTCACAGGGATTGCTCCTGCTATTTTGCGCTAATATGCATCACGGCTCCAGGTGATGCATGCTTATGGAAATTATTTCGTCCACGTTCCTAACTCAAAAACTCATAATTCATTTTATGACCCCGAGTCGCAAATTAGCGCCAAAAAGCTCCTGTTACCGGTAAACTTAAGCCGAATTTTAGATAAAATATTACATAATTTTATATACTTTTTTTCACAAAACAAACTCTTTTCCTGTTTGGACTGCTGAACAAGATATTTTAAATATCAGCATAAATCAAAGTTTGTGCATTTGGCTCGATTATTGCTTGAACTTTATTCAAGTTTGATAGTTTCGTAAAAAGTCGAAAAATCAATTTTTTGCCACAACATAT
>CAZRLQ010000045.1:0-12040 GCA_964600725.1 uncultured Desulfobacterales bacterium | reverse complement strand
AAATTCCGTAAATCAATTTTTTCCGATATTGTCTGAAACATTTTGCAAGAAGCTCATTATATTGTATTTTATTTAAATTACAGGGTAACTTTATTTGTAAAATGATGTGCAGGCTATATCGGCATCCTTCATTCTGTATACCGGCGGCGTTACAAAATGGATGAAATCGCCGCCGCTTAAACCGTAACGTTATTTTTAGAACTCTGTACTAATTTTCTTCGATCAACCAAACGGCTAAATGGATTTTGTTCCGACTTTTGAAGTTCAGCTGCCATATCATCTATATTGTAGTTATGCTGCTTGGCGAATTCATCTCTATTCCGCCATACTTCTTCGATAATATCATTCTTCATCATGACTGCTTTCCTCCATTTAATTTCAATGCGTATGCAAAAATCTTATAAGTATTTATACAACTATGCTTAATCAAGGCAACAAGACAGTCAAACAAAATGATTGAGCAGATGCCTAAATCTGTGGTGATTTGAAATTTAAGTTGTTTAATAGTTTGCCGTAAATTTTCAATTTATCCTATTCCGCCGGCACTGCTCATCATTGGCGTTCCCTGCGGTGCTGACTTCGTCAAGCAACCTTGTTCCGCCGCTCTCCGCGCCAGAACAAGGTGATGACCGGCACCACAATTTGCATCTCACATATCCACTCTGGGTGAAGGTGCGCTAATTTAATCAATCAGTCAAAACCGAAAGCCTTTGCAATCCGGCCTTGTTGTTCACTTTGACGATACTTATGCTGCCCTGTAAGGGTTAATTGTCATTACCGGAACCGGCGACCGCTTCACCACAACTTCCGCTACGCTGCCGAATATCGTATGTTCCAGTCCTTTTCGTCCATGTGTTCCCATAATGACCATATCTATTTTCCGGGAAGCGATAATTTCCAGGATCCTGGCTGCAGCATCACCGGAAACAACCTCTTTTGTATATCTGGTACTGGTTTTGAAATGGTTATCGCAGATTCTGTTTAAAGCCTCCCTGCCGCTTTCCAGAATTCTTTTTTGATCGAATTCCAATGAAAAATATGGAACGTAGAGCTCTCCCCATTGATGAAGGTCCCTTACTACATGGAGGATATGAATTTCGCTTTCATATTTTTCAGCAAATGATAAGACATATTTAATTATTTTTGGTGATTTTTCGGTTAAATCACACGGATAAAGAATCTTGTTAATCTGCAGCATCTTATACCTCCTTCTCCTTGTGGTTCCGCAGTCTTTTTTCCAGCTCATTAATCCTGACTGTTATCTTCATTATTGAATCAGGATTAAGGGAGATGGAATCGATCCCTTCTTTTACAAGAAACTCGGCAAATTCCGGATAATCGCTGGGCGCCTGGCCGCAGATTCCACTATGGCGGTGATTCTTCCTGGCTCCCTTGATTGCCATGGAAATCATCTTCATTACCCCTGGATCCCGTTCTTCAAAGTCATGGGCAACCAGCGCGGAATCACGGTCAACACCCAAGACAAGCTGAGTCAGGTCATTTGAACCGATTGAAAAACCATCAAACATTTTGCTGAATTCATCAATCAAAATAACATTATTCGGAATTTCACACATCATATAAACTTTCAGTCCGTCTTCTCCCCGTTTTAGTCCATTGGCAGCCATTTCCGCCAAAACCTTTTCACCTTCTTCCACTCGCCTGCAAAAAGGGATCATAATAATAAGGTTTTTCAATCCTATCTTTTCTCGAACCAGTTTCATTGCCTTGCATTCAAGGGAAAAACCCTCTTTGTACTGCCGGTCATAGTAACGGGATGCCCCTCGAAAGCCTATCATGGGGTTTTCTTCTGCCGGTTCAAAATACTTTCCGCCAATCAGGCTGGAATATTCAACGGTTTTAAAATCACTCATACGGACAATGACCGGTTTTGGATAAAAAGAGGCCGCTATTGTTCCTACTCCCTGGGCCAGTTTTTCCACGAAGTAATCCGTCATAAGAGTATAGCCGGATGTAAGTTTATTGATCTTTTCCCTTACATCATCATCTGTAACTTTTTCAGGATATATAAGTGCCATCGGATGAATCTGTATAAAGCTGTTAATGATGAATTCCATTCGCGCCAGACCGACTCCGTCATTGGGTATCATGGAAAGAGAAAAAGCCAGATCAGGATTTCCAATATTCATCATAATCTTTGTTTCAGGCCGTTTTAAATCGATCAGGTTGATTTTTTCAATATGAAATGGAAGTTTTCCTTCATAAACGAAGCTGTCGTCACCTTCTGCACAATTTACAGTTATCTCCTGGCCGGTATGGATTTTTTCCATGCCGTTTCTTGTACCTACTGCAGCAGGAATACCGAGTTCACGGCTGACAATAGCTGCATGGCATGTTCTTCCACCCCTGTTGGTCACAATGGCTGAAGCGGTTTTCATTACCGGTTCCCAATCTGGTGTCGTTGCGTCGGCTACAAGGATCTCTCCCGGCTTAAATGAACCAAGATATGCGATATCGGAAATAATATGGGCTGTTCCGCTTGCGATCTTTTCCCCCACACTTTTGCCCATAGTCAGCACACGGCCTTTTTTGTCCAGATGATAAATTTCAAGAAAATTCCAGGCTTTTTGAGATTGAACTGTTTCAGGCCTGGCCTGTACAATAAACAGTTCACCGGTTATACCATCTTTTGCCCATTCAATATCCATCGGACAGATTTTTCCAGCTTTATTTGAGTAATGCTCTTCAATAGCAATTGCATAACCTGCTAATTTTAAAATATCGTCGTCCGTGATACAGAATCTTTTCCGGTCGGCTGTCGGCACTTCAATGTTTCGCGTTAGTACCTTTGAATCGCCGCTGCCGTAAATCATTTTGATTTTTTTAAGACCAAGATTTTTTTTAATAATCGATCTGTATCCTTTTTTGAATGTGGGTTTGAAAACATAATATTCATCAGGATCAACAGCTCCCTGAACAATATTTTCTCCCAACCCGTAAGATCCGGTAATAAAAACCACATCAGAAAAACCGGTTTCCGTATCAAGGGTAAAGATTACACCACTTGAAGAAAGATCGGAACGCACCATTTTCATCACCCCTATTGAAAGGGCGACGCTGAAATGATCAAAGTTATTGTCAATGCGGTAAGAGATGGCACGATCGGTAAAAAGCGAAGCAAAACATTTGGCGCATGCCTCTCTCAAAAGATGATCTCCTTTGATATTTAGATAGGTTTCCTGCTGACCTGCAAATGATGCCGCAGGCAGGTCCTCCGCGGTAGCGGAACTTCTTACAGCCACATCTGTGTGAGGGCCGTATTCATCACATAATTCATTATAGGCGGCCTTTATCTCGGACCAGAGATCATCTGG
This sequence comes from uncultured Desulfobacterales bacterium, assembly GCA_964600725.1. Classification (GTDB taxonomy): domain Bacteria; phylum Desulfobacterota; class Desulfobacteria; order Desulfobacterales; family CAZRLQ01; genus CAZRLQ01. The sequence continues at coordinate 8,705 of CAZRLQ010000045.1, read as the reverse complement.
AATACCTGCACCAAGGATCAGATCACGTGCTGTTCTTCCGCGCATGTGAAGATCGTCAATATTTGATTTGTCCAGCCCGGCCAGGGCTTCTTTTAGTTTGCCTGTGATACCGCCGGCATCTAAAACATAACGATAAGCCTGAGCGGTTATTGTAAATCCATTTGGAATTTTAACGCCTCTGGCCGAGAGTTCACGGTACATCTCTCCCAAAGAGGCGTTTTTCCCTCCGACCAGAGGTATATCATCGATATTAATATCTTCAAACCAGCGAATATATTTAAAGTCTTTATGCATAGCCGACACCTCCTTGAACATTTGATAAATTCGCTTTCTTTAAAACAGCGATAAGTTCATTTGAAAATTCACTTTTCTGCCATTTTTTCATCCCTTTGATTGATTCAAAATCCTTTGTTTCAACCGGATTTTTTAAGGCTATTGAACTTATAAGCTGATTGTTGCAAAGCAGTCCTGGACAGATTCCAAGCTGCTCAGCCTTTTTTTTTCTCCAGCATTTAATATCTTTTATCCTTTTTTGAATTTGAGGGTTTAATACCGGCGTATTATTTCGAGGGTAAACAGGAAGATCCTTTTCAGCGATCTTAAGAGTATTTTCTATCAATTCAATGATAGATTTGCCATACATGCATATCTGTCTGGAACTTAAGGCTTTTATCTCAGTTAGCCGTTTTAGGGAGTCCGGCAGTGATATAGCGATATTCATCACTGAATTGTTTCCGATGACCTTGAAAAGAGGTCTGTCTTTTTTTTCAGCGATCTTTTTTCTAAATTGCAGAAGAGCCTCGAGGGCCGCTAAATTTTTAGGGCGAAGACGTCCAGCCCCTTTAAAGCTGAGATAAAGTGGCCGGTTATTGGATAAAGCAGGTCTAGCTCTGCTTAAAATTTCGCATTCTTCCAGTACCCATGCAATGCGTCCTTTTTTCTCAAGTTCTTTTTCCAGTATCCCGGCAAGCCGCAGGAGATAGAAGGTATCAGAAGCAGCGTACTGTATCATCTTTTCCGGCAGAGGTCTTTTTGACCAGTCTTTCTTTTGATATTTTTTGTCAAGGTTTATGTTGAATCTTTTCTTGATAACATTGTTGAGCCCTGTTTCAGGTGTTCCAAGAAACCTGCATGCAAGCTGGGTATCAAAAAGATTGTTGATCTCTATTGCGAAATCCCTGTACAGGCAACGAATATCGTAGTCCGCTCCATGGAAAACTTTCTTTATATCATGTCGAAAAAAGATCGGTTTAAGTAAAGACAAGTCTGCTGACGATAAGGGATCTATTACCACAACATCATTATCTGTGGAAAGCTGAACCAGGCAGACCTTCTCTTTATAATGAAACATGGAGTCCGCTTCCAGATCAAAGGCAATGGTCTTTTTCTTTTCAAGGGAGTCTATTATATTTTCAAGTTCGGATTCTGTATCAATGAACCTGTAATTGAGCTTTCCAGTATTTGTCATTCTTATTATTTCCTTAAGGGGGGTTCTTAAAACCGGCACTTACTTTTTTTTTTGCGAAGAAGAACAGATTCTTTTTTACTTGACCGGTATAAGCATTTCACTTTATTATGGGAATTACTGTCTCTTTCATTGACCGGAAATGAACGGCTCATCATTTTTTTGCATCCCATATTCAGGCTGTTTTTTGGCGATTATCGATCTCAAATTCCAAAATCGTAACGCAGCAACACTGTTCGCCTGCGACTTAATCGAATTGTTCAAACCTGACCCGAACCTGAGTGCAAATTCCAATAATATATTTGTTTCCGCTCCTTAAAACGTGAAGATCATGCTCCAAATGGACCAATTCGGAAATTTTCCAAGCTGCGCGGTTGGCTGTTAGCAGTTAGCTTTTAGCATTGGGAAGAGATAGTGTAAAAACTCAAGGCACAGGATAAAGTCCATCGTCTTACACTACAGGTCTCCTAAAATCAGAAAAGACTTTCCTTTATGATAAACTAATGAAGATGTTGAACCATTTTATCCAAAAGTTGACAGATAATCACTGAAAGCTAATGGCTGACAGTTAGCCGCACAGGTTGAAATTTTCCAAAAATAAATTATATTTTAATCTGTTTTTATTTTGTTTGTCAAACTTACAATACTTTTTATCAGGGTAAATAATGATTAATATAACTTTTCCTGACGGGAATATTAAAGGTTTTGAAAATCAACCGACTGGTATAGATGTTGCCAAAAGTATTTCCGAAGGTTTTGCACGAAACTGCGTTGCAATGGAAATCGACAACAATATTGTGGACTTAAGTACCAGAATTACTCAAGATTCACGAATCAGGCTGATTACGACCAAAGATAAAGAAGCTTTGAGAATCCTCCGTCACAGTGCTGCACATGTGATGGCTCAGGCTGTACTGCATCTGTATGATAAAGCAAAGCTGACCATAGGTCCTGTCGTAGAAGATGGATTCTACTACGATATTGACATGGAGCCGGTTTCAAGGGACGATTTTCCCAGGATCGAGGCTGAAATAAAGAGAATAATAAAGGCAAAAATTCCGTTTGAACGGAAAGATGTTTCAAAATCCGAAGCATTGGAGCTTTACAAAGATGAACCATACAAACTGGAAATAATTTCAGAGTTGGAGGATGATACAGTATCGTTATATACTCAGGGAGATTTTACTGATTTGTGCCGGGGCCCCCATCTTCCCCATACCGGCTTTATCAAGGCTATAAAGCTGATGAAAGTTTCCGGGGCTTACTGGCGTGCTGATCAAACAAATGCCCAGCTTCAAAGAATATACGGCACTGCTTTTTTCAATAAAAAAGAGCTGGCTGACTATCTTCATTTTCTTGAAGAAGCGGAAAAACGGAATCATCGGAAGATCGGGATTATGATGGACCTTTTCAGTTTTCATGATGAAGCGCCCGGAATGCCTTTTTTCCATCCAAAGGGAATGAAGATATGGAATGCTCTTCTCGATTATTGGCGGGATGAACATATATCGGCAGGATATTTTGAAACAAAGACCCCTGTCATGCTTCAGCGGACATTATGGGAGAAAAGCGGGCATTGGGAAAACTACCGTGAAAATATGTATACATCCATTGTTGATGAAACAGAATATGCTATAAAACCTATGAACTGTCCGGGAGGAATGCTTTTATACCAGACAAAACCCCATTCATACAAGGATCTCCCCCTGCGGGCAGCCGAGATCGGTCTTGTTCACCGGCATGAACTTAGCGGAGTATTGTCCGGTCTGTTCAGGGTTCGAGCTTTTCATCAGGATGATGCCCATATTTTCATGACACCTGTCCAGATTCAAGATGAAATTTTATCAGTTTTAAAACTCGTGGAGCGCATCTACAGTACTTTTGGGCTTGGTTTTGAACTCGAACTTTCAACCCGTCCTGCAAAGTCCATTGGAGACGATCAACAGTGGGAGACTGCTACCAAGGGTCTGGAATCAGCGCTCAGACTTTACGGCAGGGATTATAAGATAAACCATGGTGATGGTGCGTTTTACGGGCCGAAAATAGATATACATATAAAAGACGCTCTTGGCCGGACCTGGCAGTGCGGCACGATACAGCTTGATATGGCTCTGCCGGAAAGGTTCGATCTTACCTATATCGGCAAGGATAATAAGAAGCATCGGCCCATAATGATCCACAGGGTAATTTACGGTTCTATTGAGCGCTTCTTCGGTATCTTGATTGAACACTTTTCAGGTAATTTTCCACTCTGGTTAGCGCCGGTTCAGGCAGTCGTTCTTCCCATAAATGATGAACTTATCCCCTATGCAAACGAAGTCAAAATATCTCTTGAAAAGGCCGGACTCCGTTCCGAGATAGACAGCAGAACCGAAAGCCTTAATAAAAAAGTCAGAGATTCCCAGTTAAACAGAATTCCTCTTATTATTACAATCGGCGAAAAGGAAAAGAACTCAGGAACCCTTTCGGTAAGAACTCTTGACGGAAAGGTTAGATTCGGGATCACGCAGGATAGATTTTTAAAGATCATTTTTGCACATATTAAGGAAAAAAAGTTAGACTTTAATTTTTTTAAAGACAAATGAGAAGATGGGGAGATGGGGAGGCCGGTCGAGCGGTTAAGTTATTTTGTCCCCGTTTCTAATATGTTGAGATAAATAATAATCTGTTCTCTCAAGGATGCAGAATAGAACTTTTGACTGTTGAGTGAGGCCCTGTGAAGGTAAAATATAAAAACTTATTATTTTACTGGTTTCCGGTTTTTTTTTATTGTCTGTTTATTTATATTCAGTCATCTTGTCCATCCATTTGTCCCAATAATGAATTTCCTCATTTTGACAAGTTGTGTCATATTACTGCTTACGCAGTTCTTGGGGGCTTAATTTACAGGGCTCTTAGACTATTTCAGCCAAGATACAACCTTATGCTGCTTATAATTTGCAGCATTTTTCTGTCTGGTTTTTATGGAATAATTGATGAATTTCATCAGTCTTTTGTTTCATATAGAGTAAGTGATTTTTGGGATGTTCTTGCAGATATAATCGGCAGTATTTGTGGTGTCTTGTTATATCAGGTATTTGTTGCAGTAAGGGAGCTGGGTTTAAGGAGAGTGTAAGACGATGACTAAAGGTCAGTATTCTTTCTTTTCGGGATAATGACGACTGTCGGGGAGGAAATAGATTTACATGAGCGGACAGAATAAGATTACAATAAATGGAAATCAGTTTTTTTTTAAAAGCGGAGAGACGATTCTCGAAATTGCCAGGCGAAACAGTATCGAAATTCCGACCCTTTGCCACCTGGAAGGCACGGTGCCTAAGGGTGCTTGCAGGATTTGTCTTGTTGAAGTAGAGGGTCAGCAGAACCTTCTGCCTTCATGCGCAACATCTGCTTCAGATGGGATGGTTGTTTATACTGAATCTAAAGCTGTTGTTAAAGCCCGCCGTCTGAATATAGAGCTTATGCTCTCTTCCGGCAATCATAACTGTGCGGTGCGGGGATATGAAGGTCAGAAATGGACGGAATTTCAACTCAATGCACATGAAGAAGATGATAATAATTTTAAATTGTGTCCTGCCTGGGGCGACTGCAAGCTTCAGAATCTTGCCTACAGATACCAGGTCTCCGGCGACAGGCTTTCCGTAAACAGAGCGATCTATCCAACGGAAAGAGCAAACCCTTTCATTGTAAGGGATTTTTCCAGATGCATACTGTGCGGGAGATGTGTTCAGGCCTGTAATGAAGTCCAGGTAAATTGCGCAATTAATTTTGGATACAGAGGATCATTCACCAAGATCATTGCAGCCGGCGGCCTTCCCCTTAAAGATTCGGATTGTGTCTTTTGCGGAGAATGTGTTCAGGTGTGTCCTGTCGGTGCTCTGGTGGAAAAGGATATCTGTTTCAATGCAAGGCCATGGGAAACGGAAAAAATCCGCACAACATGCTGCTACTGCGGTGTGGGATGTCAGATTCATCTTCATGTTAAAGAGAATAAGGTGGTGAAAATTACAGGGGTTGAAGAGTCTCCGCCCAATTATGGCAGCCTTTGTGTAAAAGGGAGGTTTGGATTCAATTTTATCAGCTCTTTGGAACGTCTGACATCGCCTTTAATCAAAAAAGAGAATCGGTTTATAAAGGTCACCTGGGAGGAGGCCCTTGATCTGGTCGCGGGCAGACTGAATGAAATAAAGGATAAACATGGTCCCGACAGTATCGGTGTATTGACATCTGCCAGAATTACAAATGAAGAAAATTATATTGTCCAGAAATTTACCAGGGCAGTGCTGAAGACCAACAATCTGGATCATTGCGCCCGTCTTTGACATTCTTCGACCGTGGCCGGTCTGGCCGCAGCCTTTGGAAGTGGTGCAATGACCAATCCCATCAGAGATATTGAAAAAGCAGATGTAATTCTTGTCACGGGTTCAAATACCACGGAAAATCATCCTGTTTTATCTGCTTTTGTGAAAAGAGCTGTGAAATTCAAAGGAGCCAGGCTGATTGTAGTTGATCCGAGGCACATCAAGATTGCAAATTTTGCAGATATCTGGCTCAGGCCGAATCTTGGAACAGATGTTGTCTGGATCAATGGTCTAATCCATGTAATTATTAAAGAGAATCTTTATGCAAAAGAGTTTGTTGAGACCAGGACAACAGGTTTTGAAGAATTAAAAAAAACCGTTGAGAGATTTACACCCGAATATGTTGAAGAAATAACGGGAATACCCGGGCAGTATATCATAGAAGCAGCTAAAATCTATTCGGGTGCAAATGCCGGAAGTATTTTGTACTGTATGGGGATTACCCAGCATATAACCGGTACCGATAATGTCAAATCCCTTGCTAATCTTGCCATGCTTTGCGGTAATATAGGAATTGAAGGCGGAGGGGTAAATCCCCTTCGGGGGCAGAACAATGTCCAGGGCGCCTGTGACATGGGCGGTCTTCCCAATCTGTTTACCGGGTACCAGTCTGTTGCCGATCCAAAAGTCAGAAAATATATGGAAGAGAGATGGAAGGTTTCAGATCTTTCCGCAAAGCCCGGTCTTACCCTCACTCAGATGATTCCGAAAGCAGGTGATGGTAAGCTGAAATCCCTTTATATTATAGGAGAAAATCCGCTTGTTTCCGATCCTGATCTGAATCATGTAGAGAAGAGTCTGGCCAATCTGGACTTTCTGGTAGTACAGGATATATTTTTAACAGAGACAGCAAAAATCGCCGATGTCGTCCTCCCTTCATGCTGCTATGCTGAAAAAGATGGGACATTTACCAATACGGAACGGCGTGTTCAGAGAGTGAGAAAAGCCGTAAGTCCGCCGGGTCAGGCATGGGAGGACTGGAAAATCATCTGTGAAATATCAAGGCGCATGGGATATGCGATGCCTTATAAAAACAGCCGCGCTATAATGGAGGAAATATCTATGGTTACACCTTCTTATGCGGGAATCAATTACGACCGTATTGAGCAGGAAGGAATCTTCTGGCCGTGTCCATCTGCTGATCATCCGGGCACGCCCATACTTCATACTGAAAAGTTCACCCGCGGCAAGGGGGTGTTTCACAGTATAGACTATATACCACCTGCCGAGATTGTCGATGATAAATATCCACTCTACCTGACAACAGGGCGGGTTATTTATCAGTATCATACAGGCAGTATGACCATGAAAACAGACGGTCTGAATGAACAGGCACCTGAATGTTTTGTTGAAATTTCACCCCAGGATGCAAAGAAATATGATTTGCAAGATAATTCTATGGTAAATATCGCTTCAAGAAGGGGAGAAATAACCGCCAGGCTGAAGATTTCGGGCAGAGCAGTTCAAGGGACTCTTTTTATGCCGTTTCATTTTGCAAAAGCCGCTGCCAACAGGCTTACTAATGCGGCGTTAGACCCTGTTGCAAAAATACCCGAATATAAGGTCTGCGCGGTAAAACTGATTCGCTCAGAGTCTGTCTGAATCTACCTGTTTTATGCTCACAAACCGAACCCCTGGATTTTTAAGCGGAATTCGCTGTTTCGCGTATTATGCAGCATAGCAGAAATGAAGCAAAGGATGTTATTGCCACGAAAAGCCAGGCAAAAAAATAACCCTGAGGTACAAGGGTTCCATAAATTATCGGGCCTAAAACCATTCCGACCCACGCAATTGTAATACCAAGACCGGTTGCTTTTCCAGCAGATTCAGCACCGGATGCTTCCACAAGCAAGACAACGGCGATTCCCTGAAAACCAAGATATGAAAATCCAAAAATCACGGCAATCAGTATAAAAAGCAGGTTCGGCAAAGTATTGACCCAAAAGCAGGTTATCAGACTGCTTATCGCCGCAAGCGCGCAAATAATTTTCATTACCGGGAGCCTTCGGGCATTAAATAATTTATCGCTTATCAGACCCCAGAATACCCTTGCGACGCCTCCGCTGATCATTGCTGCTGTAAGAAAAGATCCGGCAGGCAGCGCTGGAAAACCTAAATCTTCTTCTAAATAGAGAACCAGAAATGCACCAATGCTGCTTTGGCCCAGACAGAGCAGGGTCATGATAAGACAGGCGAGTATTAAATCGCGGTTTTTCATTAAATCAAAAATACTTGCATTTTGATTATTTTTTTTATCAAAAGCGGCTTTTGCACGATTTTTGTCATTTTTTCCAGGCTTGGCAGGCGATTCTTTATAAAAGAGGATTCCGTCAATTCCGATTAGGATTGCGAGCAGCCCGACAACAGATACAGCCAGGTTCCAGTCTTTCAATTGAGCCAGATAGATTAAGAGTACGCCTGCTATAGCGCCGCCGGCAGTAACACCCATCTGTCGGATTCCAAAAGCCGTGGCTCTGAAGGTTGTATCAAACCAGACTGTAAGAGCCTTTGAAGCAATGGGATTGATCATACCGTAACTCGCACCGGCTAATGTCATCAGGACGAGCAGCGACATATAACTATCAGTGAAGCCGGCTAAAAGCATGCCTGTTCCCATCAGCATCATGCAGATAAACAGATTTAGTTTTACCCCCCACCTGTCTACGCTTATTCCGGAAGGTATACTGAAAATAACAGCCGTAAGATAGATTGTCGAAGTAAGAGATCCCACCTGAACAGGCGTCAAAGAAAGAGATTTTTTGACAAACGGTCCAAGAGGCCCCCAGGCATAAGCTCCCATAGAGAGTATAAGTTGAGAGAGAAGAAGCAGGACAAGTATAATCCATTCATAACCGGCATGATGCTTTTTCTGTTTCATT
>CAZRLQ010000044.1:0-12187 GCA_964600725.1 uncultured Desulfobacterales bacterium | reverse complement strand
ATTTTACTAAAAAGCATTTTTGGAAAGAAAATTATTCTTAGGCTTGTTGCCGTTTCAATAGTAATTGTTTTTATTGGCGGAGCAAGTTTTTATTTTTATAAAAGTGGTGCTTTTTCATCCTTTGGAAATGTCAAAGAGATAATTAAAGGCGCAAAAAGTTAAAGGCTGTTTAGTTTAAATAAGGAGATTCTTATATGTCTGATTGGGAACCCAAGATAGTAAGTTTTTTATGCAACTGGTGCAGTTATGGCGCTGCTGATCTTGCTGGTGTGAGCAGGATGCAATATCCGCCAAACATCAGAGTAATAAGGATACCCTGCTCCGGCAGGATGAGTCCGAAGTTCGCACTTGCCGCCTTGCGTGAAGGGGCGGATGGTGTCTGGGTATCAGGGTGACATCCCGGAGAATGTCATTACCTGGATGGTAATTATTATGCTCGCCGAAAGTTCGCGTTATTTAACAATCTTATGGAATATACAGGGCTGGAACCGGGACGTATCCATTTTTCATGGATATCTTCCGCTGAATCTACGAAATTTGTGGATGTGGTAAAAGATGTCACTGAATCGGTTAAAGCTTTAGGCCCAAATAAAAAATTTGTAAAACAGAAAGCCAAGGTAGCTTAACATGTTAGGTTATATCGATAAGATACGAGAAATTTCAGGTCGGCTCTTAAGTGATGGCACTGTTGATATGGTAATCGGTTTCCGAAAAGGCACCGTGCCGATGATGAATGAGCCTTATATCGTCAAGAATTCCGAAGATGTTGAGAAGCTTGTATGGGACAGCAATTGCGGAGTTAATCTGACAAACTATTTGACAGACAGAAATGAAAAAATAGCGATTATTGCCAAAGGATGCGATTCACGAAATATTGTCAACCATATTATCGAGAATAAAGTAAGGCGGGACAGAGTTGTTATTATTGGTGTCCCATGTAAAGGAATGATTGATAGGCGCAAAATAAATTCAATGTCCGAAGCCGAAGTGACCAAAGTTGTTGAAAAAGATGGCAAGGTGATTGTAAAAGGGCATGATTTTGAAAAGATATTGAATAAAGATGATGTACTGCAAGATAACTGCTCCATATGCATTCATAGAAATCCTGTAATATATGATGAACTTGCAGCCGATCTTGTTGAGGAACAGAAGGATGTAGACAGATATGAGGATATACGTAGTATAGAAGCCATGACTTCCGAAGAGAAGTGGAACTATTTTGATGATCTTCTTTCAAGCTGCATACGCTGTTATGCCTGCAGAAATGCATGTCCGCTCTGCTACTGTCCGACCTGTTTTGTGGATGAATCCCGTCCCCAGTGGGTTGGTAAAAGCATTGATCCAATAGATACAAGAACATTTCATTTTTTAAGAGCATATCATTGCGGAGGCAGATGTACGGACTGCGGGGCATGTGAGAGAGCTTGTCCAATGGATATAAAGGTAAGACTCTTTACCAAGAAACTGGAAAAAGATTGTCTTGAACTTTACGGATGGGAAGCGGGCTTATCCCTAAATGAACGCCCCCCTCTTGATACATTCAAGCCAGATGATCCTGAAGATTTTATTAAATAAGCTAAAATAGAAATGCAGCTTGCGGCTTCTTTTGGGCGAAGGTTTTAAACGAATAGCTTTTATTGATTTTCTGCGAAGATATATGCCGCAGATCTTAATATGCAAAAATTGTGCGGATCTCGCAGGAAATCGCTCAACCCTCAATAAAAATATGCTTGAGTTTTCGAAAAAACTATGATGCTTATCAATAGATAATGGCATAAATTTTGCTGTGTGCCTAAGGGTAATGAGAATTGAGAAAAATGCCTGAGGAGGCTGTCCTGGAATGAGAAATTTTTTGTATTTTTTGTGCATTTTATAGTTGGAGAAGTTATTTCGTCCCCATTCCTGATCTCAAAACTCATCACTTAAAACTCGATACTGAAGATTGGGTTAAGCAATTATAATGCCAAACATTAAAACTATTTTTCGAAAACTCAAGTATATAATCAATTCTGGTTTTATTTTTTTAATAAGGCTTGCGTTCAGGCACTAAATAGGGCGTGATACAATTTTTAATAAGGGCAAATGTTATGAAGGCCATAAAGATAGGAAAGGAAGCTTGGGCCGAAGGACTCGAAAAATTAAGGGATTCCTACCGATTATTCGGCCCGGTAAAAGATAATGACTTTTATGATTTTAAAGAACTTAAATCAGGAGAAGTACCGGATTTAAATTACAAAAATTCGCGTCTTTCGCCTAAAGCAATTGTTTTTCCACAATCTGAAATGATGTTCGAATATACCCTTGATGAAAAAGATGACGATCATCATTTAATGAAAGAGGTTGACAAAGATTATTCACCACGTGCTGTAGTCGGCATAAGACCTTGCGATGCTTTGGCTTTTCTATTGGTAAAACGGAATTTTGATAATCCTGAGTACAGGGATCCATACTGGGTTCAAGCTTATGAAACAACGACCTTTATTGGTCTTGCGTGCACAACCCCGGCAAATACCTGCTTTTGTACAACAGCCGGCAGCGGCCCTTTTCATGAAGAAGGGCTGGATATATTGCTCGTTGATTTAGAAGACCATTATCTTGCCAAAATTATTACATCAAAAGGAGAAGATCTGTTAAGAGTTTCCGGATGGGACTTGATTGCAGATTTTGACTCTTCAATCCAGACAATTGAAGAGATGAAGAAAGAGGCTGAAGCCAAAGTCGTATCTTCTGTTAAGACAGATAAATTAAAAGACAAAACAACAATAGAGTTATTTGACGCCCCTTTTTGGGAAGAGATATCTTTTTCCTGCATAAATTGCGGAACATGCACATATTTGTGTCCAACCTGCTGGTGTTTTGATATTCAGGACGAAGTTAAGGGCAGTTCAGGAGTCCGGATGCGCAACTGGGATAGTTGTATGTATCCACTATTTACATATCACGGCTCAGGGCATAACCCCAGGGATAACAAGATGAAAAGGCTTCGCCAGCGTTTCATGCATAAGCTGAAATATTATGTTGACAAGTATGGCGATGGAATCCAGTGTGTTGGATGCGGCCGATGTATTCGCATGTGCCCTGTTAATATTGATATTAGAAAAGTCTGCAACATGATGAATAGTTATGAAGCCGACACCGGCCAAGCAAATTGATAAAAAGAAGAGGGGGTATTTAAGTGGATAATCCATATTTGCCTTATCCGGTTCGCATTGATGAAATAATAACTGAAACTGAAGATAAAAATCTAAAAACCTTTAAGTATGTATTTGTTAACCCAGAGGACGAAGAAAAGTTTTCTTACAAAGCAGGGCAGTTTGCAGAGCTTTCTGTTACAGGAAAGGGAGAAATTCCCATTGGGATTGCATCATCCCCGACGGAAAAAGGATTTGTCATGTATACTGTCAATAAGGTCGGCCTGGTTTCAACCTTTTTGCATAATATGAAAGTAGGAGATATGATGGGCATCCGCGGACCCCTTGGCAACTGGTATCCCTGGGAAATCCTTGAAGGGAAAAACGTTGTGATTATCGGTGGAGGCTTTGCATTTACAACGCTTCGATCATCTATTATTTACATGCTGGATCCCGCAAACCGTTCTAAATTTAAAGATATTCATGTTGTGTATGGCGCGCGGACTCCTGGTATGCTGCTTTACAGGAATGAGCTTATGGAGTGGGAGAAGCGAGATGATATTAACATGCATATAACTGTAGACGGTACGGATGATCCTGACTGGAAATACAATATTGGATTTGTACCGACCATTACGGAGCAAAAAGCGCCGCCTGCTGATGTTGACACATATGCAATTGTTTGCGGACCGCCTATCATGATTAAGTTTACACAGCCTGTTCTTGATAAACTCGGTTACGCACATGACCATATTATAATGTCTCTTGAGATGCGTATGAAATGCGGCATAGGTATTTGCGGACGATGCAATATAGGCAAGGAACTGGTATGCAAGGACGGTCCTGTTTTTTCCCTGGCACAGCTAAATGATATGCCCAAGGAGTACTAGGAGGCTGTTTTTAACCTAAGGCAGGATCTGTTTTTCTGTTAGAAGACTGTACTAAAATGAAATTTTTCGATCTGTACGATCAGCTATTAGTATTAGCTTTTAGCGGCTAACTGTCAGCTTTTGGATAAAGCGGTTCAACATCCTCATTATTTATCAAGATGATGGGCTTTCTCCCATACCCTGTAATTTAAGCCGATGACGGTTAACCGCACAGGCCGAATTTTTTCAGTGAACAAACATGTTATTGTTTGTAAAGGGCTATAAAATAATTAGTTAGTTGTTTGTTTTTTCATATTGACAATAATGAAGCATTAATATAATGAATGTTTCATTAATTTGATAATGTTTGTTTTAAGTCGGCAAACAGTGAACGTGAAGGAAAAATATTTTAAAGGAGGAATATAAATGGCAGAGGTAGAATTTGGCGGAAAAACATTTTCCGTTGATGAGGATGGGTTTATTGATAATTATGAAAACGGAAAATGTGATGAATGGGTTCAATATGTAAAAAGTACAGAAGGTATTGACGAGCTCAACGAAGAGCACAAGAAAGTGATCAGCGTTCTTCAGGAATATTATGAGAAGAATGGAATTGCTCCAATGGTCCGTGTATTATCCAAGGTTACCGGTTTTAAATTAAAACATATTTACGAGCTCTTCCCGTCAGGTCCGGGTAAAGGAGCTTGTAAAATGGCCGGCCTTCCAAAACCGACGGGCTGTGTTTAATTATAATATTGAAGCCTGTTTTTTATTTTACAAAAAAGTGTGCCCCGCTCAATCAGCGGGGCACACTTTTTTGTAAGCACTGATATGACCGCGAGCAATACAAAAAAATGACATTTTAAGGGGAAGCGCATAAGGTATCCGAACTTTAAGAAACGTCAGGATTGTAAAATTCTGACAAGTATTATATAATTTAAAAAATTCACGAAACACCACGTGTTTGTCGGTAAAACAGGCATATAATGCGGCGAGTCAAGAATTTCTCAAACCCTTTATGTGCATGAGATCAGCGCAGATCAAGCAAAAAATCGCTCAATGCAGGCCTTGTATTTTTAGCTCAAATGGATGATATAGATAGAATTCTTCTTAACCGTCTTCAGTCGGATTTCCCCATAATAGAGCGTCCTTATCTTGCAATTGCCAATGATGTCGGTCTCTCCGAAGATGATGTTATAGAGCGAATTGATCGGCTAAAAAAAAATGGTGTTATCAGACGAATCGGCGGCAATTTTGTCCCCAAAAAGTTAGGTTTTGTCAGCACGCTTTGTGCGGCAAAAGTTCCAGCGGAAAGGTTTGATTCTTTTGTAGATGTTGTAAACCGCTATAAGGGAGTAACCCATAATTACGAAAGGAATAATGATAAATTTAATATTTGGTTTACTTTTATTTCGCCTTCTATGGAGGAAATAAGGACAAATCTAAAAAAAATTTCTCAAGAAACAGGCATAATGGATATTATTAACCTTCCTGCAGTAAATGTGTTTAAAATAAAAGCTCATTTCGATTTATAATTTTTAAATTTGTCGCAATGGGAACAACAGATAATCTCAATATAAAAAAATTCATTTTAGCTGTCTTGAGCGGTTTTTTGCTCACAGGATCATTTCCAAAGTTTGGTATTTATTGGTTTGCCTGGTTTGCTCTGGTTCCGTTACTTGTTTCATTAAGAAATTTATCTCCAAGAAACAGTTTTTTTCTTGGTCTTTTGACAGGCTTTGTTCATTACTGTACCCTTTTATATTGGCTGATCTATGCAATGAACTGGTACGGTAACCTTCCTGTCTATTTGTCTTTATTCGTTCTTTTTGTTTTTTCTCTTATACTTGCCTTTTTCCCTGCAACATTTTCTTTAGGGTTAACCAGATTCTCCTCAGGTTCTTTAATATTTATTTTTTTTATCCCCTTGCTATGGGTTTCTCTTGAATATATCCGCTCTTTTTTATTTTCCGGATTTCCTTGGGAATTGATAGGATACTCTCAATATAAGCAGTTGCATCTGATACAGATTTCAGATATATTTGGTGTATATGGTGTATCTTTCGCAGTTGTATTTGCAAATGCCTTTATTTTTTTATTAATATTAAAATTTACCGGATTGAAATGGCAGGATCAAACGGTTAACAAAACAGAAGCAGCTCTCTTATTTCTGGCATTTGTTTTAATAGCCGGATTTATCTGGTTTTATGGAAAATCGCGCATAAAGTTTATCGATGAGTTAGCTTCAGCTTCTCCAAAAGTATCGGTCTCAATTGTTCAGGGAAATATCAGTCAGTCAATAAAGTGGGATCCAGCATTTCAAGTTTCAACTACAAAAAAATATATAAATCTTTCTCTTTCAACTAAAGCGGATAAGCCTGATCTCATTGTATGGCCTGAAACATCTGCTCCCTTTTACTTTCTTTACAACGAAATTTTGTCAAAAATGGTATTGCAAGCCGCTTGTGACACAGGCTCGGATTTTCTTGTCGGAAGCCCTTATTTTATCCGCGAAAATAAAATTATAAATTATTACAACAGCGCCTATTTAATAGGTTCAGGGGGGAATGTACTGGACAGGTATGATAAGACCCATCTTGTCCCCTTTGGAGAATATGTTCCTTTGAAGAAATGGTTTCCCTTTTTTGGAAAGATAGTAAGTCACGTTGGAGATTTCAAGGAAGGTAAAAAAGGGCATACGATTAACTGGAGAAATTACAAATTAGGAGTACAGATATGTTATGAAATAATTTTTCCTTCCTTGTCCAGAAAGATGGTTGAAAATAATGCCTCATTACTGCTAAATATTACCAATGATGCATGGTATGGCATGTCGAGCGCACCTTATCAGCATTTTTCTATGGCCGTATTCAGGGCAGTTGAGAACAGACGGTCTTTGGTAAGATCTGCAAATACAGGTATTAGTGGTTTTGTGGACCCTGTTGGCAGGATCATTGCCTCAACGCCCCTTTTTGAGGAAAAGATTATGACCCGCTTAGTGCCTGTAATATTAGAAAAATCCATTTATACCCATTCAAATGATTTTTTTGCTTTGGTCTGCCTAATTGCAGCTTTACTGGTAATGTTTTTCTCCGGGATTTCTCGCCTTAAGTTTAAGGACGCCAGTTGAAGTGAGAAATTTTTAAACGGAAATTTTTCGATCTGTGCGGTCAGTTATTAGCAGTTAATACCTAACAACTAATTTTATAGGGTGAAATGTGTTAATCTATATTATGGCCTTCAATTGTCAAAATTTGATTACAGGAGGAATAAAATGTCGTTAGATACCAAGCATACGATTAAAGACTATTGTTTGAAATTAGATAAATTGAAAAACTGTCTTTGACTTGGCTGGTAAAGAGAAAAGATTAATTGAAATTGAAAAGCTTGTTGCCAAAGAAGGGTTTTGGGATAATCATGGAGCAAACTTAAATCTCTTAAAAGAGAGGACATTGCTGACAAATCAGGTTGAACGTATGAAAAAGCTTTCCATTGAGCTTGAAGAAAGCGATATAATGCTTGAACTCGGCCTGGAAGAAGATGATGAGGATACAGTACAGGAGGTTGTAAAACAGGTTGAATTAATCGGCGGCCAAATAAAAAAGCTCTCAGTAGAGTTGATGCTTGACGGGGAAGATGATAAAAATAATGCTATTGTTTCAATTAATGCCGGAGCAGGAGGAACCGAAGCACAGGATTGGGCGGAGATGCTTTATAGAATGTATCTTCGATGGGTTGAGCGTAAAGGCTTTAACGTCAGTGTAATCGATTTCCAGCCAGGTGATGAAGCAGGGATTAAAAGCGTAACTTTTACTGCAAGCGGAGAATATGCCTACGGTTATTTAAAAGCAGAAAATGGTGTGCACAGGCTCGTCAGAATTTCTCCTTTTAATACGAACGGAAAACGGCATACTTCTTTTGCCTCTGTATTTGTCTATCCGGAGCTGAACAATCAGATCGTTGTCGATATTGATGATAATGATCTGCGAATTGATGTTTACAGGGCAAGTGGTGCCGGCGGTCAGCATGTAAACAAGACAAGCAGCGCTGTACGCATTACCCATGTTCCTGCCGGGATCGTTGTTCAGTGCCAGCAGGAAAAATCCCAGCATAGAAACAAAGAGATGGCGATGAAGGTTTTGAAAGCCAGACTGTACCGGCTTGAAAAGCGGAAACAAGAAGAAAAAATTCATGAAATGCACAGCAGTAAGGATGAAATAGCTTGGGGCAGTCAAATCAGGTCTTATGTGCTCCATCCTTATCAGATGGTTAAGGATCACAGGATAAATCTTGAAATCGGCAATGTAAACGGTGTACTGGATGGGGAAATTGATCCATTTATAGAGGGTGTGCTCCTTTCAGGAAAATTTTAAGAGATATCTTTTTAAATGAATTTCAATTTTGATCCGGTAGATATTATAAAAAAATTTTATGATGAAAAGAGCAAAACTTTCGGCATCCTGGTTCAGCATGGAATCTGTGTTGCCGAAAAAGCGCTGAGCACGGCAAAAAAGGCGGTTCATCTTAATTTGAACTTAAGGTTTATAGAAGAAGCCGCCATGCTGCATGATATCGGAATTTTTCTTACGCATACACCTGAATTGGGCTGCAATGGTAAATATCCTTACAGTTGTCACGGCTATCTCGGCAGGAAGATATTGGAAGAAATGAATTTGGCAAAGCATGCTCTTGTCAGTGAGAGGCATGTGGGCGTAGGCATTACAGTTGGGGACATAAAAAAATATAATCTTCCTTTTCCGGAGCGGGATATGTCTCCTGTCTCCCTTGAAGAGAAGGTAATATGCTACGCTGATAAATTTTATTCCAAAAGCAGCCGGACAGTTGTTAAAGAAAAGACAGTTGAAGAGATAATTCGCAGCTTAAGGCGGTACGGCGAGGATAAGGCGGTAAAATTTCAAAAATGGGTTGATTTTTTTGAATAACTGTTGATCCACATTTTTCATGATTAATTCTTCATGAGAAATGAGTCTGTTGATTTATAAGGATTTTCGTTCGAGATCAAAGCATGCGAAAAAAATAACCGTAGGCATATAAAGGATTATTTTTTTTTCCGCATAACCTGTCTGCGCCTGCCTGTGCGTGTCCCTGTCTGCGTCGCAACCGCTACAGGCAGGCGCAGAGATCGGTCGAAAAGACCATAAATCAACGGACTCAGAAATGCGGGTTAGGAAAATTGGAATTACCACCCAAGTGTCAGATAGTCATGGATTGAATTAGCGGCTGTTCTTCCAGCTCCCATTGCTAAAATTACAGTTGCGGAACCGGTTACAATATCACCACCTGCCCAGACCCCTTTTTTAGAGGTTTTTCCGGTTTTCTCGTCGGCTATAATATATCCCCAATTGTTTAAAGCCAATCCTTCGGTGGATTGAGTCAGCAATGGGTTGGCTCCGGCTCCAACGGCAACAATGACCAAATCACATTCCATCTCAAACTCCGATCCTTCTATTGGGATAGGACGACGCCTTCCGGAATCATCAGGCTCGCCTAACTCCATCTTCAGTCCTTTCATTCCGACAACGCGCCCTTTTTCATTTCCTATAAATTTAACGGGGCTGGTTAAAAAAAAGAATTCAACTCCTTCTTCTTCAGCATGATGTACTTCCGCACCTCTTGCAGGCACTTCCGTTCTTGACCGACGGTAAACAATACGGGAACTTTCAGCACCAAGGCGCAGGGCGGTCCGGGCAGCATCCATAGCTACATTTCCAGCACCAAGGGTAATCACTTTTTTGCCTCTAATAATCGGGGTATCATATTCGGGGAAAAGATAGGCCTTCATTAAATTTGTGCGGGTCAGATATTCATTAGCGGAAAATATGCCGATAAGGTTTTCTCCTGGAATTTTCAGAAAGGTGGGAAGACCTGCTCCCACACCTAAAAAGATTGCATCATATCCCTGTTCAAACAGCTCATCCAGCGATACTGTTCTTCCGACAACGGTATTGCATTCAACCTTCACACCGAGACTTTTAAGGCCTTCGACTTCCGATGAAACAATCGCTTTTGGAAGCCTGAATTCTGGAATTCCGTAGACCAGAACACCGCCGGTTTTATGAAAAGCTTCAAAAATTGTCACATCATGGCCTTTTAAAATAAGATCACCGGCAACGGTAAGCCCGGATGGACCGGAACCTACAACAGCAATTTTTTTCCCGGTTGGTTCCATTTTTTCAGGCGGTTTGGCTTTACGATTTTCTCTTTCATAATCTGCAACAAATCTCTCCAAATTGCCAATTGCAACCGGATCTCCTTTTTTCCCAACAATACAGTGACCTTCGCACTGTATTTCCTGTGGGCATACCCTGCCGCAGACAGCGGGAAGACTGTTTTTTTTCCAGATTTTACTGATCGACCCTGTAAAATCACCATCTTTTATAAGCTTTATAAACCCGGGTATGTCTACACCGACAGGACATCCATCAACACAGCCGGGATTTTTACACTGAATGCACCTTTGAGCTTCTTTAATAGCCGCTTCAGGGCTCAGCCCTAAAGGAACCTCATCAAAATTTCTTGCCCTGATCTCAGGTTCCTGTTCAGGCATTGGTTGTCTCGGGATCTTTTCTTTTTTAGCTTTTTTAGCATCTGCTTCCGCCATAATATCCTCCATAGAACATAACTGAATATATCGTCAAAAAATAATAAATTGCCGAGGAGGCTGTCCTAAAATGGCTATTTTCCGCAATCTCTGTGTCTGCCTGTCGGCAGACAGGCCCGCCTGTGCATTTCGCACGCAGACAGGTCAAATTCTTGACCTTGCAAAAATTTATCATTTTAGGACAGCCTATTAGTGTATGAATATAAACACAAAAGGACAAAATTTGGTTTCATAATATGACAGCTTATTAAAATGAAATAAGCTGTATATAATTATGTGCCTGACTTTTTATAGCTTTCATAACTCTCTTTTTCATCTTCCAAATAAGCCTGAAGGCGCAGCATAAGCTCATCAAAGTCAACCTCATGACCATCAAATTCAGGGCCGTCCACACAGGCAAACTTTGTTTCACCGCCAACCGATACACGACATCCGCCGCACATTCCTGTCCCGTCAATCATAATTGGATTTAAACTTACCAATGTCTTTACATTGAATTTTTTTGTCAGTTCGCAAACAAACTTCATCATCGGAACAGGGCCGATTCCAACAACTAATTGAATATCGTTTTTCTCCAAGACACCTTTTAATACATCTGTAACAAAACCCTTATGTCCGTATGATCCATCGTCTGTACAGATATGAAGTTCATGCGAAGCATCTTTCATCTTATCTTCCAAAATCAGCAGATCCTTTGATCTGGCACCGATGATGCTTATAACATGGTTACCGATATTTTTAAGACCGCGTGTAATAGGGTGTAAAACAGCTATGCCGGTGCCGCCCCCTACACATACCACAGTGCCTAATTTTTCAATATGGGTGGCCGCGCCTAAGGGACCAATAACATCTTGATATGAATCGCCGACATTTAAATCTCTGAAAAGAGCGGTAGATTTGCCGACAACCATATAGATTACAGTTATTGTACCTTTTTCAGGATCGGTATCGGCCATTGTCAAAGGGATCCTTTCCCCTGTTTCGTTAGCTTTTAAAATAACGAACTGACCGGGCTTTGCCTTACCGGCAATTAAAGGCGCTTCAATCTCATTCAGTATCACTGTGCCTTCCGCCATCTCTTCACGTTTTACAATTTTAAACATTACATGCCCTCCAAACTCAAAAGAATATTTTTTTATTATACAGCGATCTATATTGTGTCGTTACTGAAATAGTTAGTAACAAGCCGTTATCTGAATTAACACAAATACAAAGAAATTCAAAAATTTTGAATTTTTTTGTTTATCAGGATAAAGTCATTAAATCAACCCTAAAATACGGTAATGATATTAAACTTTGAAGACAGGGTTCCAGCTTAGACCACTCCTTCACAAAAAGTTCACTCCAAACAAAAGATGAGATAATGTTTTTTTCTTAACTGTGCCTGGAAAAAATATTTTAGAATTTCGGAAGGATTTTTAAAGTGGAAACTCACAGTGAGGCAGAGCACTGAATGACAACGAAAGTTTTATGTGATTTCCAAAGATGTTGATATTTTTAATTTTTAATGTTACCTGAATCCTGCATTCAGTTTTCGCGAAATGATTATATCTGCCTCATGTTTC
>CAZRLQ010000043.1:0-12262 GCA_964600725.1 uncultured Desulfobacterales bacterium | reverse complement strand
GCCCTGCAT
The DNA here is from genome assembly GCA_964600725.1 of uncultured Desulfobacterales bacterium. Lineage (GTDB taxonomy): Bacteria > Desulfobacterota > Desulfobacteria > Desulfobacterales > CAZRLQ01 > CAZRLQ01. The sequence goes on along the minus strand of CAZRLQ010000043.1, from coordinate 12,253 downwards.
CAATACCGGCTGCCAATGCTTTGTCGATACACTTGTAAATGGTCGGCCTGCTTACATTGACAAGTTTTTGAATTTGTGTGACGGGCATTTCATCAGCATAATGCAGCAAAATCCCGGCCCGCTGTACTTCCCGCAGGGGCGCCTTGCGTGATTTACCCAGCCGTTTAAGCTTTACGCGCTGTTCATCAGTTAAGTGTAATTTTGCCCGTTTGGTTTTCCGTGCCATGGTTTACCCTCCGCAATTTTTGGAAAGGATAACATACAAACGGCAAAATGTGAAGATTTTATTGAAACTTTATTCTATTTTACAGACTCACTTATTGTCCGAACTTTTTTAGAACTTACCAAGCTTGTAACTTCAATAACACGTAAATACTGTAAATTGTTCCGGGCAGAGCTCATATTCTGGTTGGATACATTGAATCCGAAATCGCAAAACCGCTATATTTTGAGAACATTATGGTTCCGAATCGGACAAATCTAACCTGAAGAGGAAATGCTATAGCGAGATCTTTGCAAAAGGGGAGATTTTTAAAGGGGCTCTAAGAGAAAAATTCTCCGCGGTTTGCAGCAAAAATCTTTAATTTTACTTGCACAATTTGTTAATATTGATAATAATTAATATTAAAATATTATGCAAGCCAAAGTACTTTAAAAAATATCCGAAAAACGCTCATAAATTCTCTCGCTCACAATATAAAACCTTTGCAAAACGCCCCCTTTCGCCCAATTCCGACGTCAGGTTTAAATTTTGTACAAGCTAAAATTTCAGGTTCATCACTGATTGCCACACTAATCCGTAATGAACAGCTATTAGCACTTAGCTTTAAGGAGCTAATTATCCAAGCTGGAAAGCAGCGGCAAATTAACAGCTAACATCTAAAATAAATAACAGAATCTCTACAATAATCTGCTATGATCCAAATTTCAGCACTATCTTCAAAAGCGGCTGCACGAAGTGTTGCGTCAGCGCAATATTTTAACATATCCTGCCTGCGCCGAGGCTGCGGTAGGTAAGGGGGGGTTTTAGGCAAAATTAAAAATTCTAAAAAAGGCTATAAGGGACTGGAAATAAATAAGTTATTGGAATTTAAGCTCAGATTCAGATTAGATTTGGGTGATTCGGCTGAACAAAGCCGCTTCAGTCCCTGAAATATATAAGGTGCATTATTATGAAAAATGAAATTCTAAATATCAGAAACATAGGTATCAGCGCCCATATTGATTCCGGAAAAACCACATTGACTGAAAGAATTCTTTATTATACCAATAAAATACATTCTATTCATGATGTCAAGGGAAAAGACGGCGTAGGTGCAACCATGGATTCCATGGAGCTTGAAAAAGAGCGGGGTATTACCATTGCCTCAGCGGCCACATTTTGCAGTTGGCTGAATCATAACATTAATATTATTGATACCCCGGGACATGTTGATTTTACGATAGAAGTCGAACGAGCCTTGCGGGTTATAGACGGAGCCATCTTGATTCTTTGCGCTGTTGGCGGCGTCCAATCCCAGTCGATTACCGTTGACCAGCAGATGAAAAGATATAAAATTCCTTCCATTGTCTTTATCAATAAATGCGACAGAAACGGCGCGGATCCTTTTCGAGTAGTCGATCAATTAAAAGAAAAATTAGGACATAATGCCGTGGCTATGCAAATTCCTATCGGATATGAGGCGGATTATCAAGGAGTCGTTGATCTTGTCGCCATGAAGGCTGTATATTTTGACGGAGATAATGGGGAAATTGTTCGTATTGAGGATATACCTCAAGAATTAACTTCCCAGGCCGTTGAAAAGCGTGAAAAACTTCTTGATGCCGCATCTCTCTTTTCTGACGAACTGACCAACGCTATCCTTGAAGAAAAAGATATTTCTGAAAATATGATTATAGATGCTTTGAGAAACGGAACTATTGCTCGCAAAATAACACCTGTTTTTATGGGATCTGCTTATAAAAACAAAGGCGTGCAGCCGCTTCTCGATGCAGTGACACAATTGCTGCCTTGTCCGACTGATGTTGAAAACGAGGCATTTGACATAAATAACGATGAAACCTCCTTTGCCCTTTCCAATGATTCGGAAAAACCCCTTGTAGCACTGGCTTTTAAACTGGAAGAAGGGCAATACGGTCAGCTTACTTATATACGCGTATATCAAGGTTCAATCGCTAAAGGGGATATCATCAGAAATGTCCGCACTGGAAAAAAAGTCAGGGTTGGCAGGGTTGTCCGTATGCACGCGGATCAAATGGAAGAAATTACTAAAATATCAGCGGGTTATATTGGAGCTCTTTTTGGTATTGATTGCGCTTCCGGTGATACCCTTGTTCACCCCAGCCTCAATCTGTCCATGACATCTATTTTTGCACCAAAACCGGTGATCTCACTTGCTGTTACTCCAAAAGATAACAAATCACGCATCAATATGTCAAAGGCTCTTAACCGCTTTACCAAGGAGGATCCGACCTTCAGAACATATGTAGACGAAGAAACCCATGATACAATTATTCAAGGGATGGGTGAGCTTCACCTCGAGGTTTATGTTGAACGAATGGCTCGCGAGTATAATGCCGAAATTGTGACAGGAAGACCGCAGGTAGCGTACAGGGAAACGATCACAAAAAGGGGTGAATTTAACTACATCCACAAAAAACAGACAGGTGGTGCCGGTCAGTTCGGACGAGTAGCAGGGTATTTAGAACCCTCCTCAAAAGAAGAATTTATCTTTGAAAACAGAGTAACTGGCGGCTCTATCCCAACACAGTACATAGCTTCATGTAAAAAGGGGTTTGAACAGTGTTTGAAAAAAGGGCCCAAAATGGAATTTCCTGTTACTGGTATCAAAGTCGTTATAAATGACGGAGCTTCACATGCAGTCGATTCTTCTGAAATGGCATTTCAATCAGCAGCCCGTGGAGCGTTTCTCGAGGGTTATGCTAAAGCTGCGCCGGTTATAAATGAACCTATTATGAAGGTTGTTGTGGAAACCCCTGCTGAGTTTCAGGGCGCGGCCATGAGTTCTTTAAATCAGCGCAGGGGAATAATAGTCGGCTCACAGGATGAAGGCAGTACAACTGTTATAGAAGCTCAGATACCGCTTTCGGAAATGTTTGGATATTCAACTGTTTTAAGATCATTATCACAAGGCAAGGCTCAATTTACCATGGAATTTGCATTTTATAAACAGGTGCCCGGAGATATTGCTGAAAAACTGGCTAAAAAGGCCGCTAAAAAAAATGATAAAGGAGATTGATGTCAGCCCGATTTTTTTTCAAGCCGTGCAATTATGAATTACGAATTTTGACATTAATTTCTGACAATGCACGATAATTAACCAGCATAACACGTTTTTAATAAACTCTGTGTGCGCGCAATATCATTTTGAAATAAAATATTTTATACCTGATCGAAGCAGGTGGGAACAATTCCTAATTCGTAATTGCAAACGGATGATCCTTATAAAATAATGGCATCTTTTTGAGGTTAATTATGCAGATAAGGGTATTCGGGTAAAAAAGAGATAAATTTTACATCTTAAAGATTAAAGAAAGGAATCTTATTATGCTTGCAAAAGATCTTGTTTTCCGCAATCCTTTAAGGCTCATAGGAGAAGAAACCGAAGATATTATTTCCAACGGTGGATTTGGCGCTCTCTTGGCAAGAGCGGGGGTAGGTAAAACAGCTCTGTTAGTTCAGATTGCTTTGGACAACCTGCTTAGAAATATAAATGTTCTTCATATCAGCCTAAATGACCCTGTAAAAAAGATCAGCCTTTGGTACGAACAAATCCTTAGAAATATTGTCAAGCAATACAATATAAAACAGATGGATCAGCTCTCGGAAACTATGCTTTCCCACCGGTTTATAATGGCTATTGATGTTGAAGATTTCAGTATAATAAAACTCGAACAAAGATTGAAAGACCTTATGGAACAAGATGTTTTCAACCCGAAGGTAATACTTGTAGATGGACTTCCCTTCAGCGAATCAATTAGAAAGCCGCTTTATGACTTCAAAACCCTTATAAAAGAAAAAGCAATGCAGGCATGGTTTACTGTACGAATCCATCGCCATGAACAGCCTGAACCGAATGTAATTCCAGATTCCTTTTCGCATATTGAAGATCTGTTTGAGTCTGCAATTTATCTCCATCCCCAGGGAAAAGAGATCCGTCTTAAGGTGCTGAAGGGAAAAGGATCAACCCCCGGTGATTCTGCATTATGCCTTGACCCTTCTTCAATGATGATAAAAATAAATAGCTGAAGTCAGGGGCTTAGAAATAATAATCTAAAAATACAATTTTTTGCAAAGAGATGCGGCTTTATATCTTGACGCATAAGGGTTCGCGAAAACCTCCGGCCTTTCGACAAAACAGGCATACTCGTCGATATGTCGAAATTTTTCGCAAACCCGGTATGCACAAAAATTGTACGTTTTAGCATCCTATTTTCAGATAATATATCTGATCTTTAACCAAAGGCTAACCAGAGCAACTACATCAGCAGCATTATTCAGCGCTCGAAATAAAATATTTGTGTCTTCGGGCTAAAACACACTGCTTCTGCACCGCTCTTGCCCGTAAGAAATTCGGGTTAAACACCGCCTTCCTTACGGAAGGATTGGACCCTAAAAAAAAGGCACCTCATTTCTATTAAATAAGATGCCATAATTTGCGAATTGAACTTGGTATAAGTCAAGTCTAGACTTTATTTACGTTTCTCGCCGCTGGACCCCTGCTGGTCGCTTCTATGTCAAAGGTTACCCTGTCACCTTCAGCAAGTGTCTTAAAACCTGACATATTGATGGAACTATGATGTACAAATATATCATCACCATTTTCCTGCTCAATAAATCCAAAACCTTTTTTATCACTAAACCACTTTACAATTCCGTTTGCCAAAGCACTACCCTCCTTTAAATAAGCCTTTAAAAATGGTCCCAAGCTCCGGGTGGCTGCTCTGGAATTGGAATTATTCTTTTGAGCTAAACATACCCGTAAAAAACCCAGGAAACAAAAATAATAATATATATAAAAACGTTTTTATTTATTGTCAAGTAAAAAACATAAGACATTTCGGGGTAACTGCATCAAAATCTCAGACCTTTAAAAAAATCAATTAGAAGATTAATAGTTACGTAATGCAGCGAGCAACTTGTCAGGCTCATTTTTGTAGTATTTACAACCTGTTGATTTGTCAGGAATTAAAAATCATGTCAATTTCTGATACCCGCAGTTACGCAATAGAAAACCAGCAATTCTAATTATGGAAATTGTCCGCCAATTCCGGAGCCGGATTCAGCAGCGATACCGATTACGTGTTCGGTGGCGTAACTCTCTCTATCGCCTTTTAAGACGATTCGGTCACCGTTTCCCCCAAAAGCCCCCTGATAATTTTTCTCCTTATATCAGAAGGCTTTTTCATCTTGGCTGCCCGACCTTTAAGATGCCTGTTCAGAACCCTTCCTTTTTACCCACTCTCAGCGTCAAGCTGAAATATCTCAAGCAAAAATCGAAGATTTTCAAACAGGCTCCTAAATACCGATTTTATTCCAATCAATATCGTTTGAATCAAAAAGAGGTCCATCTGTGCATACACGGGAATACTGCTTAATATCATTTTTCTTTGTCCGGCAGACACAGGACATGCATACACCGATACCACATCCCATTCTTTTTTCCATCAGAACCTTCATCGGAATATTCAATTTCGAAGTGATTTCCGACAGTGACTTCATCATGGGTATTGGACCACAACTGATGACCAGAATATTTTCTCTTTTATTCAATCCGTTAATATATGATTGATACTGGCTGATAACATGCCCCTTATGAAAATTTTTTTCCAAAAGTCCGCGATCAAGTAGTTTAGCGTAAATATCGCTGACTTCGTTCTGCTTTTCATATGCTAAATGGATATCATCTTTATTTAAGCCGATGCTCAGCAAATCGTCTATAAATAGATAAGATTTCCGTAAATTTTGAGTTGCAGGAGCATCATACGGCAATGTATCAAGATTATTAACTCCGATGAAGGCCTTGACTTTAAATGAATAGTATCTCAAAGCCTGCCCAAAGAAAATAAGCGGCGCCATTCCAACACCGCCGCCTATAAGATGGACTTCATCAATACCATCTGTCTGCCATCTGGATAGATCGGTCTCCTTTCCCAAAGGCCCCAATACCTGAAACATACTATTTTGTTTCATTTTTCTCAATTCATTTGTACCGGTTCCATCTTCTACTAATTTATAGAGTATCTCAAATTCATGGGGAAAGAGGATTTCGGTTATGCCGGCCAAAGTTGATGGAAGAGCAATATTTTTGAAACAATTCAGCTTAAAATTTTTATGATAAGACCGGTAAATCCCAAAAGGTCTTTTAAGAAATGAAACAGGAGCAAGGTCAACTGGATTGTCAGAAATGGAAGTATCTTTTTCAAAAGATGAGTGATAAAGGGATATGCTCTTTTCAATCGATTTTCTCCCGGCATATGAAAGCGTATCAACCATCAAGAATTGGCCGGGAAGAACATATTTTAATTCAGGAGCCTTAAACCTTAGGAGAAAATATTCAGGGCTGCTCTTTGCTCCGACAGGCATATTGCTTAAAACTTTTGCGTTGAAAAGTCTGATTTTATCTTCAGGTTTTAAGTCATAACCGGTCTTTGGTTTTTCTTCAGCCAGGCGGCCAAAGCAGATATCATCGATTAGTTTTGCTTTTGCTGCAAGTTTTTCAAATTCAACAAAAAAACCCCTTGGCCAGTTATCCGACCATTCCCATTTTCTACATTTAAACAACTGCTGATGATTCGGAAGGATCAAAAAGCAAAGCTTTTGAAGTCTATCCTTATCTTCCTCAAAAATTCTTTTAGAAATCTGTTTTAGCTGATCTGCCTTTTTCTCTTCATAAAAGCAAAAATATATTTGACACCCATTATTATCTTCTGCGACAAAATCAGTTCCCTTTGCAAGTCCGCAAGGCATAGGCAGAGTTGTAACAAGATCGCAGCTATCTATTCCTGAATTATCAAGTTTTGAATCATCAAACCGGTCTTTATCTGCTGCAACAATTCTGAAACCATCTTTTGAAAATATCCGCTTGAAAAAGGTCAAAGCCAGCCTTTGATATGCTTTTCGATTTATTTCGCTGTCTGATATCCATGAGCCGAGTTCAGAATACTCAATTTTTGACAGCAGAATAACCATTTGGCTTTTTATCAGATTGGCTGTTTGCCTGAAAATTTCCTCAGGGCTTGAATCAGGGTGCAAAAAAGCAGCTACCCTTGAAAAAAATTTCAATTCATTCAATTTTTGCCGGTCTATCTTAAATTGGGCATCAAATCCGGCTGCCTTTAATTTTTTGGATCTTTTTTTAATTGAAAGGTATATGCCGGATGAAAAAGGCCTGGCACTGTTTTGAATATTGCTTTCCCAAATAGGGGTTGCAGTTGATAATTCATATCCGGCTTTTTTAAATATTGCTTCCGTTATTTCATAAAAGCCTTCTTTTTTTGAGTTGCAGAATAAGGTAATTATACAGGAAGAATCTGTATTTTCACCGATTTTCAGTAGAAGCTTAAACAGCTTCTCGGCATTTTCTTTATTTGATATACCACCTTGCAGCCAGTCTGCCTGAATGGAAGAGTCCATTCCCAGCCAGCAGCTCCAAAAATTTGACAATCCAATATAATCAATATCTGATGGCGGATCTAAAAAAACATGCTTTATGTGTAATTTTTTGGGGAAAGAAATATTTAAAAAATCTGATTGATAAATATATGCCTCATTACATGAACTTTCAAAGTCTTCAATCGAACCTGAAATCCGCAAGCAATCGATAATTGAATTAATCTTTATTTTACATCTCAATACTCCCTTGAATCTGTTCACAAAGACCTTCCATATATTCTTTTCCTGACTTGCCTGATGAATATAAAATCCGGGGCTTAACCAGCCGCCGGATAATCCAGATGATGAAGATAACGGATTAGTCAAAGAATTTTGCATTAAACTGCAGTCAAAGAGCATACCGGTAAAGACATAATGCAAAATATCCCTGCATCTAACTGAAGAAATCTTTTCAATTGAATTATGCAGTATTGATAAAGATGTTAAATTGCGTCCGGTAAAAAGCTCACAGAAATATTTTGCTGCTGTTCTATTTCTGCCGCAGATGGGATCTGTGGGAAACCAGTGTTTCGGTTCTATGTTTGACAAATGTATCTGCCTGGTGATTTCTTCTTTTGACAAAGAGACCTGCTTATTCAACCCGCAATGATGACAAGAGAGATATACTGATTCAGGAACTCTTTTTAGTGCATCATTATTCCATTTCAAGTAATTAAAATAAATCTTTTTTCCGCATTTTGGACATAAAATTGAATAGTTTTCAAGAATGCTCCGGGCGGTATAATTTTCGACTTTTTTAAAGGCCTCTTTAAGTGCAAAAAGAGCGACAGGCGAAATAAGTACCCTTGACAAAAAAAGAGCCATTGGATTTATATCACTGGCTATTACCCTGGCACCCCGCTGAAGCGCTGCAACAATCGGCGTCCCCCCGCCGCAAAACGGATCAAGCAGGATATCACCTGCCTTTAAGTCCTTAAAAATTTTGCCAAGGCCGAATGTATCTTTCCTGTCCCAGTATAGATGAGAACGATAAATACTATCGAAATCAATGGAATTTATCATAATTGGATCATCGTGTATTATGCGGAGAGTCTGTTTATATATTAAATTTCATCCTGACAATAAATTGTCGGGCTATTTTCGAATGTCCCTGACGGTACAAAACGACTGAACAAAACGATACTTTCTCCAACTCGTAGATACATCCGTAAAGTGTTAGCCGCTTTCACGGGAAATGGAGGATGCCGATATTTTTTCAAGCTCCTGAAATGCTTTTTCCAGAGACGATTCCATTACAACAACTTCTCCCTGACTCATTATAATCTGTTTCAAATGCAAAATTTTAAAACGGTCAATATCCTGAAGATAAACCGGCTGAATGTAAAAGATGGTATTGCCGATCGGCAAAATAATCATCCTGCCCCGTATCATCTTTGAACTGATCCGGCTGTACGGGGCAAGCCGGCTCGAAATAGCTGCATTCTGATTAATCAGAGCATTTACCCGGGCTGGACCGGGAACTCCATCCTTTTTCGAAAAACTGTAATTAATAATCTTTCCGTAATTATTGCCATCACATCCCGCTATAACCATGGAACGTAAATTATCCCGACCTCTTGAACTCATAGGCAAAAAAAGCAAAAAGTCAAATTTATCGGGATTTATTAAATTAAGCGTTAAATAATATGGTTTCATTCTAACATCTTTTTGACCTTTAATTGTTTTCGCAAAGTCCCATATATTTTCCTGCCTGAAAAAAAGTTCAGGGTCGGCTTGATGGTATTTGGCATAAATACTCATTTGCGTTTCAAAGAAATCCACGGGATAACGAATATGCTCTTTGAGTTCAGAAGGCATCATATCCAGACTCTTTAACAATCCAGGATACATTCGTTGATAAGCTTGAATTATTGGATCATCAGGATAGGCTATATAATAGGTAACACTTCCGTTATAAGCATCAACAACGATTTTAACGGAATTCCGTATATAATTGAATTGATCATTATAAAGCTCGGCACAAGGATACATAGATGAGATCGTGCAGGCATCCTGTATCCAGAAAAGGCCTTTGGAGGTTACTGCCGGATAAGGCTCCTTATCCATGAGAAAATAGGGCGTTATATACTTTATACGATTCTTGATGTTCCGGCGAAAGAGAATCCGGCTTTTATCGTTGGTTTTGGTTGTAAAAAAAATACGTTTGTCCTTGAAATAAACGGAAAAGAGAAATTTCTTGAAAAGTGAGGCGCACGGCACCCCTCCCCTGCCCTCATAGTCTGAGAAAACATCGGCTTCAAGTTTCGGATAATCGACTTCGCCGGTGTCATTGGGTGAAAGAACATATGAGCTGTGCACTAATCCATAGTAAATATCAGGCTGCTCTATATTGAATCTGTAATCGGATTTTGGCGGCATATCATAAAGAAACCAGATCATGGATTCATCTTTGCTCTGAGCCGCTGGTGTAATAACCGCCCCCTTTCCATGTGTATATCGCAGATGTAAATTCTCCCAGGTAAGCGCAGATGACGGAAGATCGACTGGATTCAACTCCCTCAGGCTCAGATTGACCTGCTGATAAGCCTGATGATGAAATTGTTCAACAGTATAACGGTCAACACTTACTTCGGTAAAAGCATAATAAGGCCGTATTCCCTGAAGCTGCTTATAAACACCACCTAACAGATCTTTATCCCAGACAGGAATATTGTCAAGGATCGGCCCTGCAGCAAAACCTTTTGCTGACTGCGGGAACAGATCTGTGGAAAATATGCGGGTTTCCACATTATCCAGGCCATAAGCGGCAAGTGTTGATTTTATGCTGTTCTTTATAAACGGTCTTTCTTTTGCTGTTTTACCAGGTTTGACAATATATTTTTCTACCATGTTCGGCAAAAAAGAATAGTAACGAATGCCGGCAATAATGATAAAACATGCTGCTGAAACAAGCAGGATTTTAATTCCTTTTCTCTTATTTATGAAGAAAATAAAGGAGAAGGCAAATATTAAAAAGAGTATGAGTTCCAGCCAGATAAGAGGCAGTGCAACCTCAATCTCCACAAATCCCGGTCCGGAAAAATACGGCTGGTGGTTATTCGTATAAAGAAGGGAATAACGTTGGAGTATATATCCCCAGGATTGAATTAAAGAAACAATGATAATCAGGGCAGCAAGATGAATCTTGCCCTCTGTCGGAATGCGTCGTTTTTCTTTCGGCAGCAGCCGGCTTTGCAGCCAATAAATAATTGCCAGCAGAAGCAGCAGAATTAAAAAAGCGATCAGCGATCTGCGCTGAATAACATTATAGATTGGAAAGGAAAAAAGATAATAGCCTATATCTTTATTAAATACCGCATCCCGCATGCCTGTATTGGAACCAAAAATGTAAAACAGAGCATCTTCCCATCGCCGAAAAAGAGGATATGCAGCGAAAAGAGCGATAACAAGAGAAAAAAGCATATACAACTTGATAGAACCTGCCTGGAACTTGTCGATCAGCGCGCGATAGGCCCTTTTTACCTTTGAGTCTGTCTTGGATACCGAAGGAAGAACGGTTTTTGAAAATCGTGAAGCAATACGGAAATTGAAAAAAAAGATCGAAAAAAATAGAAGAGTTGCTGCGGCAAATATGGCGTAGCGATATAGCAATCTCATCCAGAAGTAACTCTCATAATTGAGTGAATCAAACCAGAAAAGATCAACGACAAGATCTGCAGAAATCATGCAAAGGAGTATAGAGACAATACAAAGGCATACAATAGCTGCAACTGAGAAGAATAATCTCCGTTTCCAGGGTTTCATCCTGTTTCATTCCCTTCGTTCAGATATTAAAGATATACCGAGGTTAAAAGCTTTCCGGTTAATTGCCATGAAATCCGGAGGTATCCTGGTTTCCAGCACCTTTATGATCGATTCGGCCCTGACCAGATTAGTCAAACCTATAAGCGAGCCTAACATGCAGATATTAAATACAACGGGATTGCCTATTTCATCCATCACCCTGTTGTACATAGGCAGTTCTATCTGTATTGCATCTACTTTTCTCTCGAGTTTAACATAGTGGGCATCTGTTATAAGAAGTCCGCCGGGTCGTATTATTGAGTAAAATTTACTATAGGCTTTCTGGGTCAGACATACCAGAATGTTGGGCTGTTTCACTTTGGGAAAATAGATTTCTGATTCAGATATTATCACGTCACTTCTTGTTGCACCTCCCCTGGCTTCCGGCCCATAAGTCTGTGTCTGCACGGCAGACAGGTCATCATAGATTACCGCTGCTTCAGCCAGAACAATGGAAGCGGTAATAACGCCCTGCCCTCCTGAACCCGAAAATACCAACCTGACTCTGTTCATAGATAACCTTATTTCTTACGTTTTACTAGTTTTTATTATGCTTATTAAATTAAACATATGCTGTATTTTGTATTCCTTATGCACTGGCAGAGATTCTGTCTCTCCCGTCTCTCTTAGGCACTTTAATATACTTTAGCTCACTCGTAGGCACTTTGTGTTTATCCATTGTATCATGCCGAACTTATTAAGAAAAAATGGAAATTCCTATACTGCCTAAAACCTGCATAAACTATTTTCAAAAAGAAAATTATGCTTTTAATA
>CAZRLQ010000042.1:0-12339 GCA_964600725.1 uncultured Desulfobacterales bacterium | reverse complement strand
TTAGGCTTTCGCGGGAATGACGGCCATTTCTACGTTCGATGCTGATTTGTTCGATAACCTTAGCTCAAACTCATTCCCTGATTAGGGAAAGATTTTCACGTTAATCCGCGAAGAACCTATATGGACCCTATCGGATTATTGTGAAGATTCTGTTTATTTATTAAGGCATACACTAATTGAACTTATGATATGAGTTTTGAGCTGTTGAATCCCTAATTCCTAACTCACCGCTAATAACTCATAACTCATAATGCCCCTTTATTTATTGGGAACTTGCCCGCCAGGGAAATAAGATATCGAAAAAACTGTATTTATTGATTGATCTTATTGAATATTCGCTTCCATTGATAATTGCATTTGCAGCCAAAATCCCGCTTTCAACCGCAGGACCGATACCTTCTCCCATATCTGCTGTTGCCAGTCCAGCGGCATCACCAACAATAAATAGATTGTCTGATTGAACATTTTCAGCAGCTTGTTTGAGATAATAATTGTAGCTGCGAGGACTAAAATGATAATTTTTGATTAAAGAGAGTTTTTCAAGCTTATTTATAAAATAATTCCAATGCCGGCGAATTGTTTCACCCTTGTTTTTTGTTGATGTAAAATTCCCTCCAATCCCTACATTCAAATAGCCATTTCCTTTGGGAAGATACCAGAAATATCCTGGCAGATTATTTTCAAAGAACCAAAGATAACAGTTTTCATCATGGTAATCGTATTTAAACTCTTCTTCCAATGCTAAAATTCGCCGCTTTCTGCTTCTGGGATTGGCCTGTTTGAAAAATGTCCGGTACACACAACAATTGGTGCCTCCAGCTCCGACTAAATACCTGCAGCGAAACCTGTTATCAATCACATAACCGCTTCTTTCTTTACGTATTTTTCTGACTGTATGCTGATATACCGAAGCACCCGATCTTTTAACCAGCCAGTCGTCAAACTCATATCTTCTTATTGAAAACTGACGGGTTCTTACAGGGATTTTTATGCCATAAAAATGGAAATTAAGCTGCTTGAATGTTAAAAGAGTGTAAGGATATTCTTTTTCGCTTATCTTCAGATTCTTTATTGCTTTCGGAGTAATCCAGCCCGCACAGAGCTTTGAGCGCGGGAATCTTTTTTTATCAAGAATGATCGTTTGAATACCGCTTTGATTCAATTTCCAGGCACAAGATGATCCCGCTGGACCGCCTCCGGCAATAATCACTTCAGAGTAAAGCATATGCCCATCCTTCCGTTATAAGGGCACACGGCATTTTGGCTGTTTTCTTCCAGGTTTGGTCATAACAATCTGCCATAATTGTATACTTCTTGAACGAAATGCACCCGCACATCCCAGCAGATAAAAAATGAACATCCGGTAAAAACGATCTCCATATTTACTGCTCAGTTTCCGCCATCCCTTTTTAAAGTTATCGTGCCATGCCATCAATGTCTTATCATAATCCGGGCCAAAGTTATGCCAGTCCTCCATTACGAACAACCTTTCCATTGCTTTTCCGATTTGTGCGATTGAAGGAAGCATTCCATTTGGGAAAATATATTTATTTATCCACGGATCTGCGGCTGTCTTGCTATAATTGCCGCCTATGGTATGAATAAAGGCAATTCCGTCATCTTTCAATGTCTGGTTTACCTTTTCCATATATGTTCGGTAATTTTTATACCCTACATGCTCCATTATGCCTATTGAAATAACCCTGTCGAACTTTCCATTGACATTTCTGTAATCTTTCAGCTCGATCTCCACAGGCAACCCATTACACATTTTCATGCCCAACTCAGCCTGCCGTCCGGAAACGGTTACACCTTTTACAATTGCCCCATACTTTTCCGCAGCATATTTTGCAAAAGAACCAAAACCGCATCCCAGATCAAGCACGGTCATTTTAGCCCGCAGATCGATTTTCCGGCATACCAGATCCAATTTAGCTGTCTGGGCATCATCTAAATTTGATGCATTTTCCCAATAACCGCAGGTATAAGCCATTCTTTTATCTAACATTTCCCGGTAAAGATCGTTACCGATATCGTAGTGCTGTTTACCTACATGAAAGGCACGGCTGACTTTCTGAAGATTAAAGATATTTGACTTTAATAGATTCCACATAATTTGCCAATTCCGCTTTATCTTTTCTTCAAGATTTGCCCGTAAAACTTTGTCTATAAACTGGTCCACAGCCTGACAGTCCCACCATCTGTCCATGTATGATTCACCCAGGCCAAGAGAGCCTTCGTCTAAAACGCGTGCATAAAAATTTTCATTATGCACCTGTATATCAAATGGCCTGTCGCCATTTACTGTAATTCCAGCAGAATCCATCAATTGTAAAAAAACTTTTTTAGCCTCTTTTATCGCCATTTTTATAAGCCATAAACCATCTGTTTTTCTTTCCTTATAAGGGACACAAGCTTTTCTCCTATCTTTTCGGCTGATCTGCCGAAAAGCTCCTCTATCTCAACTAAATCAATGGCACCATCATACCATGGAATACTATTTTCCATAACGATGTTCTTTATATGTTCAAACTTGCCGCCCAAAGCTTTAATCTTTGCAGATAGAGGTACATCATCTCTGAAAGAGATATTTAATAAAAGAAGGTATTCAATAAAATTCGGCGGGGAAGCGGAGATCGCCGGAATTACGATAATACTGCGGTCATCTTTTCGCCCTTTACCGATATAGACATTCCCCTGCTGAACAATTATATATTTAGTTCCTTTAAGCCGGGTATCTGTTTCCACTCTTGAAGGAATGGAGAACAGCTCTCCATCTTTTTTTATCACTTCTATTTTTGTATGGCTCGTCGGTTCGCCCAGAAGATTTAATCCGCTGATCTTGTAAAGAATAGATCCCTTAATACCGGCAATGATACGCTGCAGATTTTTAAGTACAATTACGTTTTTATTTATGAGTTGAGACAAGCTGATATTTGCCGCCTCCAGTTTCTCAAACAGTATTCCTTCAACATCTTTGCTTATCCGGCTTGTCCCAACAGTAACCGTCTTGGCTTGATGCTTGATTGCATCTACGGGCCTTGACATACTGTTAATCGATTTTCCTATATACTCAAAAAGGGTTGACAACATATTTAATGCTGTCCCTTTCTTGCCAAAATCGAGTTCAAAATCGGATACCGGAAGTTTTCCTGAGAGATACTTGAGAAGAAGAGTTATATCTGAAGCAAACGCTATGGCTGCCGGAAAACTGTTTTCTGCTCTTTTGGATCTAAATTCACTGTAAAAACTGACTATCTTTTCTCTAAAAGATTTCTCCAATACGGCTTCAAAAATATCTAACCCTTTTTCTGCATAATTATCAATTGTTTTTTGTATATCTTCACGAAAGTTGTGCAGAAATATCGAACCTTCGTTGATGGCAAGAGCGGCATAATATCCCCATATATGCCCCACCAAAGTATTTAAGACAGGTGAAAGATGCTGGCTGACAATCGGAACATAAAAAACATCCTTGGCATAAGGAATGAATCCTTCTTCACCTTCATTTGCTATTACAACAGGAGTAGCCTTGTGAGCATGAAATATTGCTGTGTCCTTTATAATATCTCCAATTACATTTCCGTTAGTTCCAGCGGCACAGACAATGATCAGCGGTTCGGATGAAAGATCGATATGTTTTTTGTCTTCGATAAAATCAGATGAAATTGTTTTATAGCAAAGTTCACTCAATTTGATTCTTATTTCATCCGCTGAAGCCTTGTTTGGCCCGCTGCCCACGACTGCCCAGTAAATTTTGGTCGCGGCAAGTCTTTTTGCACAATATTCGATTTTATCTTTTAAATTAAGAACCTTTCGCATATGGCCAGGAATTTCCAGCAACTGATTTATCTCCCGGGTTATAAAATCAGCTTTTCTTTTTTCTTTTAAGCCGGCAATATAAAGACTTAAAATCGCACCTGCTACAATCTGGGAATAAAAAGCTTTTGTTGATGCCACAGACATTTCAATATCACGGCCGGAGCTTGTATAAAAAACGCCGTCCACTTTAAATGTGATATCCGAATCCCTGCGGTTGACAATTGCTAATGTACCGGCCCCTCTTGTCTTCAACATCTCGATAGCCCGGTTGGTATCGGTTGTCGTGCCTGACTGACTTATTGCTATGACAAGGGTGTCACTCATACTCTTTTCATCTTCATCTTCAGTCAGATTAAATCCGCTCAACTCCGATGATTTTAGTGAACTTATCTGAATAGAGGGATCATTCATATAATAATTCAATATATTTGCGCACGCAAGGGCGGCTACACCGGCGGTTCCTTGTCCTATAAAAAAGATTCGTTGAATCTTGTTGCCGGTCAGAGCGATTTTCAATGAATCAGGGACTGTCTTTTCATCAAGTACTATTGCCAGCTCTTTTTTTTCATTATCGAGTACTTTCCAGCGATTTTGAAGAGTTTTTTCAACCGAAACAGGAGACTCCGATATTTCCTTCAAAAAATAATGGGGAAATTCCTGGCGATGAATATCTCTTGACGTTATATCCGTACGCTTTATTTCTTTTTCTGAAAGTTCAACAGGTGTTCCATCATAAAAGCATGCCTTTATGCCGCTCAGCCCTCCTGAGGATTTCTGGTTAAGTACAAAAATCTGTCCGCTGGAAGTACCATTTCCCCCCTCAACCACTTTTTCCCCATCCATTTTAATATAATAGGGGGTTTTTTCAACAAATCCGTAAATTTCAGAAGCAGGAATATAATAGTCCTCGGAAAGTCCCAAAAAGACTGCCTGACCACTGCCTCTTTGAGCTAAAAATATCTTTCCCGGAGCCAGATCGGTATGCATTGATATGGCATGTGAACCTTCAAAATTATTTACAGCCAGGCGAAATGCATCTTCAATATCAAAACCTTCTCTGACATACTTTTCAATATAAAGGGGAATAATCTTTGTATCGGTAGTTACTTCTTTATGAATAAGGCTTCCGCCTTTTTCAAGTTCTTCTTTTAACTGCAGATAATTGTCGATGTCTCCGTTAAGACAGGCATGAATAATTCCGCTCTCTTGCATACCGGAATTTTCAACGACATTATCCACAGGATGACAGTTGGGTTCACTGATAGCTCCCACAGAAGCCCATCTGGTATGAGATGTAATAGTATGATAACGAAATGGAAATCTGATAATCTTTTGAAGTATCGGATCATTTTTGATCTGACTGCGCAAAAAAGCTGCATTATTTCCGAGACTGCCGATTTCAGAGGCAATTTTGTAAGTCATTGTGACAGCAACAAGTCTATTTCCTTCTTCATCTCCTGACCCGTGCATCCGGATGTTTGCATTGACCAGGATATCTGGCTTAGACCGCCTTTTCATCTGATCATAAAGATTTTCATCGCCGAAATTTTGTAAAAGTTCTTTAAAATTTTCAAATTCAGTCTCATCAAAAACAAACATTAAAGAAATACCGGCTGAATCACGGCCCCTTACTTCAAGATAATCGATACTATTGAGTAATTGGTTGATTTGAGCAAGTATATCTATAGAATGGAAAGACAGACTCTTTCCCCCATGATTTGATTCATGGTTTGACAGCTCTTTTATCTTTATTATGTTATTTAAAATCTCAGAACTGATACACCATTTGATATCCTTTATTTTTTCAATTCTGTCTGACATTATCTCTGCCTGGTATGCTTCGAGATATCCTGTTTTACCGTTAAGCAATTTTTCTTCAATATTGACAATATCATTAAGACGGCCGGCAACTTTACTTAGCTGATCTTGAATTTCATTGTCGGTAAAAATTTCAGCGAAGAGCTCTTTTTCCTTTAAACCGCTAATCGTCCGAAAAAGCAGGTCAACACAATTTTCCCCTCCAAGATAATTCTCATATAATGCAGAGAGGTCTTTGCTGAAAAAATTAAAACCTTGTCTTTCAATTTCCCGGACAAGGTTATTCAAAAAGATGGGATCAAATTTTTTGAAATTTTCCTTTTTCTTCTTAAAAGCGACAATTCCGGCTAACCCACAGAAAAAAATATTTCTGCGGCAAGGGAAAAATACAATAGAATGATAAGGGAGATTAGACATTTCCCTCCCAAAATAGACATCTGATCTAAGATAAAAATAGATAAAACTATAAACAGCTCTGAAGAAACCGACAATTTTTTTTATATTTTTTTTTATTGACTGTTTCATTTTTCCCCTTTGCTCAGTACACGCATACCGTTGCATGCCAACAACATTCATCCTTTATCATGAGTCATGGTCACGGAATTTTTTGCAAAATAATCTTTAAAATACCTTTTAAATATAATTCGGGCATATTGACAAGCCTTTGTACCGATATATTTTTCATGGGCTACAACTATAGAGGCGACTATCTCTTTTGGCCCATTTCTCTCTTTTGCAAATCCCACAAACCAGTCATAACGGACATCATGAGTTCTGTTATCAATACTGCCGGTTTTACCACCGATGTTCAGCCTGGATAAAACCCTGTCTTTTCGGTACCCTCTGAAAACCTTTCTGCCGGTACCCGATTTTATGGTGGCTGTCATCATGTTGGTAAGAATCCTGGAAGTGTCGGGTTTAATTGCCTTGTCAACCAGAGTCATGCGTGATTGATAAAGAATTTTTCCTTTGTCATCAATTATCTTGTCTATAATAGTTGGTTCAATCAACCTGCCCTGATTAATTATCACCGAAGCCATCAATGCTCCGTGCAAGGGAGATATAACAGTATCTTTGTTAAATCCGCTGGCTATTTCAGCCCACTGATAAGGTTGGTCGGATATGGAAAAACGGCTTGGGAGAAATGGTATTTCAAAATCGATATGCTGATTGAAACCAAAGGCCGCAGCATACTTTTCAAGAGCGGATTTTCCAAGGTAAAGAGCACCGATTTTCCCGAATACAGGATTAATCGATTGAGCAAAAGACTTTTTGAGAGTTACATAATTTGTGTATCTGTTTTTCCGTTCCTTAAGCTGGGATTTATATAATGTATGTTTTTTCCCGTTATAGTTAAACCTGGAATTTGAATTAAAGCCGCATTTTTCTATTGCCGCTGCTGCTGTTATAATCTTAAAAATGCTTGCCGCAGGAAATCTGTCATTAATACAAGGGTTGCCCTTGGAATCTTTTTTATCAAAACCTGTCATTGACAGAACCCTGCCGGTAGATGGATCCATTACCACAATTCCAATGTACCGTGATGTGGATACGTTCATTTTTTTCAAAATGAAATTTTGCAGTGAAATGTCAATACTGGTGTCAATATAACAGTTCTTGCCATTTAAATCAAAACTGAAACTCTCATCCTTAATATTTATAAAAGACTTTCTATCCAGAAGAGTCTGCACATCCTTTTTTGCCAAAGTATGATCATTATTTTCAGATAGGCTGGTTTTATCATTTAATACGGCTTTATTTCTTTGCCGGTAATGACATGCTATCCCTCCAAACCAGGCACCAGACCAGACAATAGACAGATAGATCACAAAAAGAAAAACCGAAAAATAACCAGCATATTTTAAAATAGACAGAGCTCTTCTTTTTATTCTCTTTGTCCTGTTAAGTCTTGCCTGATATGTCTTCCAACTTGATCTTTTATACATTTTTTTTAACCCGGGGCTCTGAAAACAGAATCATTGGTGCGAATTGCAAAGGACTTTGGTCTGGAGAGTCAAGGGGCATGATAAAGAGTTCGGTTTGGAGTTAAGGGCAGCAGTAAAAGAGTTCGTTTTCTTAGAAGGCTGTCCTAAAATGACTATTTTCCGCAATCTCTGCGCCTGACCTGTCTGCCGACAGGCAGGCGCAGATTTTAATCCTTAGCCTTGCAAAAAATTTCTCATTTCAAGACAGCCTCTTCGATAGCCATCAGCCCAAAGGAGTCCCCGATCTTGTTTCCTTTTCCAGAGTTGCGATCGTATGTCTATTTTCATCAACGGCTGCAATCAGCATGCCCTGTGAAACTATTCCCATCAGCTTTGCGGGCTTTAAATTTGCAACGATAATTACCTGTTTTCCAATCAGTTCTTCAGGAGTATAGCTTGCGGCAATACCTGCAACAACTGTTTTCTCTTCCCCAATATCTACTTTAAGTTTAATCAGTTTTTTGGCCTTTGGAATTGCTTCCGCATTAATAACGGTAGCCACTCTGAGATCAATTTTGGAAAAGTCTTCCAAAGATATTTCAGGTTTAATCTTAATCACTGCACCTTCCGGTTCCGATGGTTTGGCATATGTTTCCTTAATGCGCTGCTGATCGACCCTTGGAAAAAGTGTAATTGATTTTGGAATCACTGTTCCAGGTTGTGTGGTTTTCCAGGATTTAAGATAATCTATATTATAAAATGGACAGCTTAATCCATTATTTGCTTCCATTCCAAGATGTTTTTGCATACTTGCAGCAGTGTCGGGCATAACTGGGTAGATAAGACCGGAAATTATTCTAAGTCCTTCAATAAGATTATAGATTACAGCCTCAAGCTGCTTTTTTGTATTTTTCTTTTTTGCAAGAATCCATGGAGCAGTAACATCTATATATTTGTTCATCCGACCGATAAGTTCCCATATGAATTCAAGTGCCTTGTGGAAAGCAAATTTCTCCATGGCTTTTTCAAAACCTTCAATAGCGTAAAGAGTATCGGATTGAAGGCCGAATTCAAGCTCCTGCTCAACTTTAGCATCGACCTTTGGAACGATTCCCTTGAAATATTTATGAACCATTGCAAGAACTCTTGAAAAAAGGTTTCCAAGATCGTTTGCCAGATCTGAATTGATCCTTTGCACCAATGCTTCTTCAGAAAAATGGGAGTCAAGACCAAAGGTCATATCACGCATAAGATAAAACCTGAATGCATCGAGCCCATAAATATTTTTGAGCTGAAGCGGTTCAATTACATTTCCCAAACTTTTTGACATCTTGTTATGATCGACGTTCCAGTAACCATGCACATTCAAGTGCTTATATACAGGAATTCCGGCTGCTTTAAGCATGATAGGCCAGTAAATGCCATGCGGTTTTAAAATGTCCTTAGCTACAATATGCTGAACAGATGGCCAAAATTTTTTAAAAAACTCACCGTCAGGGTAGTTCAAGGCTGAAATGTAATTTAACAGAGCATCAAACCATACGTATGTAACATAATCTTTATTAAAAGGCAGGGTGATTCCCCACTTCAGACGGGTTTTCGGCCGTGATATGCACAAATCTTCAAGAGGTTCTCTTAAAAATGCCAAGACTTCATTCTTGTAGCGTTCAGGACGGATAAAATCGGGATTACTTTTAATATGATCAATAAGCCAATCCTGATAACGGCTCATCTTGAAAAAATAGTTGGACTCCTTTATATTTTCAGGTATCGTCAGATGATCAGGACATTTGCCGTCAATCAGTTCACGTTCTGCATAGAAACGTTCGCAGCCAAAGCAGTAAAGCCCTTCATATTCGCTGAAATATATATCTCCGGAATCATAAATCTTTTGCAGAATCTGTTTTACGACCGTCGTGTGCTTAGGATCGGTAGTACGGATAAAGTGATTGTAGTTGATGTTGAGTTCAGGCCAGAGATTTCTGAAAATACTGCTGATCTCATCCACATAAGCCTTTGGACTTAAGCCTTTTTCTTTGGCGGCACGTACAATTTTATCACCATGTTCATCCGTGCCGGTAAGAAAGAAAGTTTCTTTCTGATACATGGTATTAAAGCGACAAGCAACATCAGCAACTATCGTTGTATAGGCATGGCCGAGATGAGGCCTTGCATTCACATAATAAATCGGAGTTGTTATATAAAAAGAGTTTAGCATCTATGTTCCTCTTTATCATCTTCCTTACGGTCGAAGATGATATCATCTAATTCATTTTCAACTTCCTTCCCATCGTCCAATCGAATTGTAAAACGACTGCGAATTACATTATGCCGTGTTACTTTTCCTTTTCCGTTTTTAGTCATGACGGTTTTACCAATCTTCGGAAGTTTTTTTTTCAATGCCAGGTAAGTTTCATTTTCATATGTAAGACAGCACATAAGCCTGCCGCACACTCCTGAAATCTTGGCTGGATTTAAGGACAGCCCCTGATCCTTGGCCATACGGATGGCTACAGGTTCGAATTTTGACAAAAAAGCCGAACAGCAGAGCTGACGGCCGCACCTTCCTACGCCGCCACACATTTTAGCCTGGTTGCGGATCCCTACCTGCCGCATTTCTATTCTGGCGTGAAACTCTTTAACCAGAACCTTTACAAGCTGTCGGAAATCCACCCTGCCCTCGGCAGTAAAAAAAAAAGTCAATTTGCTTGCATCAAAGGTGCTTTCAACTGAAAACAGATTCATATTAAGCCCAAAATCTTTTATCTGTTTAAGACAAAATGCAAAGGCCTTTTCCGTGAGCTCAAGATTTTTTTCCACCTGTTTGAAATCTTCTTCAGTTGCAATTCTGAACACCTTTTTCAAAGGTTTGTCAGACGACCTTTCCTCCGCAGATACAGGCGGTTTTGCAACCACACCAAATCCAAGACCCTGCTCGGTTTCGACAATCACCCTGTCTCCCTGATTAAGCACAAAAAGACCGCAGTCAAAGTCATAAACCTTTCCGGCGGGTTTGAACCTTATACCGACTATCTTTTCCATAATTTCAGCACCAGTTGTGCCGCCCGAACGATATCCAATAATACCGCCTCATCCCGTGCCATAGACTACCTCTGCTGTGCCCAGAATCTCTCGACGAAGTATCCAGTCAGAACTTCGCTCAACTGCTCGTTTGGTGAACAGGTCCACCTTACAACCCAATAAGTCAGTCAATTCCTGTTCCATCCTCACGTGATCCAGCAGACCCCATTCTGCTCCAGGTGCAAACGCGGCAAGAACGTCCAAATTGCTTTCCGGGCCAAAGTCATCGCGCAGGACTGACCCAAACAGAGCCATCTCGCTAATCTGCCAACGCCGACAGAAATCAGCGACCCGTTCTTGGGAGATGTCAATTGCCCTTTTAGCCATCATTCACTCCATAGCGGACAGCACTTACCAAGATAATTTTTACAATTATCCAGGAAGCTTACTTTCCGCATCCGTAACTTCTCAATAAGTTCTGGTACCTTATATGCTTCCCCCCTTTGAAAAAGGGGGATTGAGAGGGAATTTCCCATTGCTGCTCGAACTTATTGAGAAGTTACCCACGTGCCCCCACAAAACACCAACGCCGCAAGAGATCTCTCTGCTAAAAACCGGATCATTTCAGCAGGCAGATCACCATGCGGCTTTTAAATGTTTTGTGAATTTTCAATAAGCTAAAAAACTATCCCCACATATCCTACAAAGCTGCTGCCAGGATTTTTATCATAGCTTGTAGCATAATCTATTATTTCAGCCTGTTTCGCTCCAAGCTGCTTTGCAGCGGCAATAACAGTAGCAGCAGCCCCCGAACAGCAAGCGTTCTGATGATCCTGTGCTTCATCTAACACTCGATATGGATCCATGGAAAGAATTGCATCAATAATCTTCTTATCATTTTCATTACGTACCCATTCTACAGATTTCGGCCCCGATCCCTCAGGCATAAAACCATAATTTACACCATAATGTGTTAAATCTGTCGACCCCAATACCTTTGTCCTCAATCCTGAATTTTTTGAAATTTCCGCGACAGCCTTTCCTATTTCAAAAGATTTCTTTAAAGGCGGAACACCAATGGGTATAAACTTAACGTCAGGAAAAAAATATTTTATAAAAGGAAGCTGCAGCTCTATTGTATTATCCTGATAAAAAGGTTCAGAAGTTTTAATATCAAAAGCAAACCGGCCGGCAAGTTCGCCGGCAACATTGGACTCGATTTGAATTTCACCAAATGGCGTCTCCCATGATCCACTGGTCATAATATGGTTTGGCGACCCCTGATGAAGATGCATGCCAAAAACGACAAAGAGATCGGGCGGATTTTCATCTTGCAGAGAGAAGATTACATTACATGCGATGCTTCCGGAAAAAAACCACCCTGCATGAGGTACTATTCCGCCTATCAAGTTCTTTTTTGAAGGCAGCTTGATTCTTCTTTCTTTTATAAAATTTTTGATTTCCTTCTCACATTCCAAAGCAGTATCCGGATACCAGTTTCCTGAAAAAACCGATTTTCTTAGTTTCACTGGTCATAACTCCTATCCCGCGGTTAAAGGTAAAAACGAAGCCAAAAATCAGTTCGGCTTTTGCATCTGCCTGCGCCGCAGTGAACGCGGCAGGCGGGTTTGACCTTTTGACGTGCTCTCCCGAAGCTATAACACGATGATCAAGTTTTTTTTATAAGTTACTGAATTTATTAGGATACAAAAAAGCTCTTTCAAATACATCAGGCTAATAAAATCAGTAGGTT
>CAZRLQ010000041.1:8580-12409 GCA_964600725.1 uncultured Desulfobacterales bacterium | reverse complement strand
ACATACACCCTTGGCGTTTTTAATGACAGCTTCTTCCGGCAGTCGGCGATGCTTCTGGCTGTTGCATGCAATATTTGGCAGTTGCAGGGATGGATCATTGCAATTTTTACTTTGCCTTATATAATCTTTGCATCAACAGCCGGTTGGCTGGCAGACAGGTTTGCCAAACGTTTTGTGGTTATTGGTGCAAAAATTTTAGAACTTGCAGCTATGATATGCGGCGCAGTCGGCATTATTACAATCAACTGGCGGCTAATCATGCCGATGGTATTTGTCATGGGATTTCAGTCATGTATATTCAACCCTGCGCTCAACGGTTCAATACCTGAGCTTTATCCTGATCTGTATGTAACCCGTGCGAATGCAATACTTAAAGTCATTACAACGGCGGCAATCTTGGGAGGAGTTTCTATATCAGGA
Source organism: uncultured Desulfobacterales bacterium (assembly GCA_964600725.1). GTDB lineage: Bacteria > Desulfobacterota > Desulfobacteria > Desulfobacterales > CAZRLQ01 > CAZRLQ01. The sequence continues at coordinate 11,989 of CAZRLQ010000041.1, read as the reverse complement.
CTGATACTCGTTATAGAATCAGCGGGATGGGGAAAAATTCCAGGAGGACGACTTTTTGTAGCTTTAATAATTGTCATTATTTCCACATTGGGAGCAATTGTAAGTTTTTGGGTGCCACGGCGTCCTGCTGCCTCGCCAAACTTGAAATTTCCATGGAGCGGCCCTCTGGATACACTGAAAGAATGCGCCATAATCGATAAGGACAGATTGTTGTCACTTATTGTAATAACCAAAGTTTTTATATGGTTTGTGGGTTCTCTGCTTCTGCCGGTTATAAATCTGCTGGCAACAATACAATTAGGTTTAGGACTGGATATGGCATCTTTTATGGTGGCTGCGGAAGTAATCGGTGTTGCTGCCGGCGGTATCGCGGGCAGTCGATTCTCAGTAAAACCCGGCTGGCATGTCATCTTGCCTCGTGCAATATTGTCCATGGGGCTGATGCTTCTGCTTATGGCTGCACTGCCTGTACTGCCGGGTCGGTTGCTTATACCAGCAGTTTTTATATTGCTTTTTGTTGTGGGATGTATGGGGGGAATGGTTATCGTACCATGCCAGGGTTTTGTACAGATACGACCGGAAAAAGACCGCAAAGGCAAAGTTCTTGCATCTGTAAACTTTGCTATATTTTTCGGCATCCTCGTTTCAGGGCCTGTGGCAAATGTAATGAACCAATTATTTATACCTACAGACGGACTTGCTGTTGTCGGTTTCTGTTCTTTACCCTTCGGAATCTGGCTGCGTTCGGCATTGGCAAAGGAGAGCGCAAATGATTAATTTTCTGCTGATACTTTTTGCGAAATTTTTGCTCTGGTTTCGGTACAGGGTTAAAGTATCCGGAATCAAAAAAATTTATAAAAAAGGCAAAAAAGGAATTCTCTTTCTTCCCAATCATCCGGCTTTAATTGACCCGATCATTTTGTATTCACAATTATCCCGCCGGTTTAAACCCCGCGCGCTGGCAGATGAGGACCAGATCAACCGTTTTTTTATTCGGTATTTAGTCAAACGTTTTAGAATAATCACGATTCCGGATATGACTAAAATCGGTGCATCTTCTCAAAATATCAGAAAAATGATTACCGAATGTATCGAGTCGCTGCGAAATGGTGAAAACCTTATACTCTATCCAGCAGGCCGAACAATGCGCGGGTATCTGGAAGATATTAGCGGCAACAGCGCGGTGGAGCGCATTGTTCGCGAACTGCCCGATATGCGGGTTGTACTGGTTCGCACCAGGGGATTGTGGGGAAGCCGTTTCAGTCGTGCTTCCGGTCATGAGCCGAATGTTTCTAAAATACTTTGGCAAGGGCTTTGGTTTATTCTTAAAAATGGTCTGTTTTTTACGCCGCGCCGCCATGTGAACATAGAACTGTTTGAGCCGGATGATATGCCGCGAACTGCCGACCGGTTTGTTATCAATCGCTACCTTGAAGATTTTTATAATTATAAAGCCCCCGGCAATATTTATGTTCCTTATACGATTTGGGAAAAAGGAAAAGTGCGGCAGGTTGCGGAAATTGAAAGGCCTTGTATTAAAAGAGATTACAGCCATGTTTCTCATGCTGTCAGAAAAATTGTTACAAGCTACTTAAAGGAATTGACAGGATGTGAAAATTTCAATGATGAAACCAGCCTGGCCCATGACCTGTCAATGGATTCGCTTTCAAAAATGGAATTAATCGTCTGGCTGCAATCCGAATTCGGATTTTTGCTCAACGGCACGGATTCGCTGCAGACAGTTGGTGATGTAATGCTTGCCGCTTCCGGGGAAGCGGTATCATCTGCTCCCAAAAAAATTGCAGATATACCGGCTAAATGGTTTGAAAAAAACCGCGCACCAGAATACCCGCTCAACCTGACGGAAATGAAGATCACCGATGCTTTTCTAAGCCAGGCTCAAAGATATCCGGATTCAGCCATCATTGCCGATCAGATCAGCGGGGTAAAAACATACAGGGATTTGATTACAAATATTATAATACTTAAACAGAAAATAGAAAATTTTCCAAAAACTTATATCGGCATTATGCTGCCGGCATCAGTTGCGGCCAATATCGTATATCTGGCAGTACTTTTTGCCGGAAAAACACCTGTAATGGTTAACTGGACATTAGGCAGACAGAATCTTTTACACTGCCTGAATTCTGTTGGGATTGATCAGATTTTGACTGTCGGAAAATTTACAAGTCGTATCAAATCCCAGGGCGTTGATCTTAAAGTCATTGAAAACCGTTTTATTTATATAGATCTTATCGCCACTGGTTTGAGTCTGTTTGCAAAGTTAAGGGGATGGTTTTTCGCCAGATTTTCCTGGAACGAACTGCGGAAGGCAAAGGTGCCGGGATCTGCTGTAATTCTTAATACCAGCGGATCAGAAAGCGTTCCCAAAACCGTTGTACTGACACACAAAAATATACTTACAAATGTTTACGATCTTCGCATTTGCCTTACAATGGGCATAAACGACAGTGTCTTAGGCATTCTTCCGCCCTTTCATTCATTTGGACTGACCACATCCATGATACTTCCTCTTTGTTTAGGCCTTCGATCAGTCTATTATCCGAATCCAACCGACGGCAGCGCACTTGGCCAGATGATCGATGCTTACAAGGCTACAATCCTTATCGGCACCCCCACCTTTTTGCACGGGATTGTCAGGGTCTCAGACAGCAGACAGCTTGTCTCACTTAAACTGGTGGTGACAGGCGCTGAAAAATGCACTTACCGGATATATGAAGACTTAAAAGAGCGTTGTCCCAAAGCCGTTATAATCGAAGGATATGGTGTTACTGAATGCTCACCTGTAATTTCAGCAAACAGAGAAGATGATGCACATCCAGGCACAATCGGACGGGTGCTGCCTTCCCTTGAATATGTTATCGTTGATCCGGATATAAACCGACGCGTTAAAACCGGTGAAAAAGGACTGCTTCTGGTTCGAGGCCCAAGTGTTTTTGGCGGATATTTAAACAGCAAAAGTTTAACCCCTTTTGTCAAATTTGAAAATAAAAAATGGTATAATACCGGAGATATGGTCATTGAAGATCAGCAGAAAATACTGACCTTCAGCGGCAGGTTAAAGCGTTTTATTAAGCTGGGCGGGGAAATGATTTCACTGCCCGCTATTGAATCGGTAATCGAACCTCATTACAGGAGCGATGACCACAACGAAGGACCTCTGATAGCCGTTGCAGCATCTCCCGAAGAAGATCATCAGGAAATAGTCCTTGTGACAACTGCAGATGTTAAAAGAGATTCGGTAAACCGCTTGATATCTGAAGCGGGTATGTCTGGACTGCACAATATTCGCAGGGTAGTTCTCATTGACCGGATGCCCCTTCTGGGCACAGGAAAAATTGATTACCTGACTCTTTCAGAAATATTAAAGAAAAAGAACCGTTAGCGA
>CAZRLQ010000041.1:0-8480 GCA_964600725.1 uncultured Desulfobacterales bacterium | reverse complement strand
AACAGGTGCGAAACATTTTATTCCAAAATAACTATTGCATCTCAAAAATCATGAAAAATACAATTATTAATTGTGTTTTTCATGATATGGAGCTTATTGATAACGAGTTATGACGGTTAATTATCACTCATTGTTGGAAACTGATGTCAAAAATTCGTAATTTTTAATTCGTAATTGCACAGCTTGAAAAATGTGTTACCCGTAAAAATCTTTTATCTTATCAACTATATATATCTGCTGTTCATCTGAAAGTTCAGGATATATCGGAAGAGCTAAAGTGCTTGAAGCTGCATTTTCAGCAACGGGAAAATCCCCTTTTTTATAATTCAGATAGGAAAAACAGCTTTGCAAGTGAAGCGGCACAGGATAATAAATTTTCGTACCTATGGATGCATCTTGCAGAAATTGACGCAGCTCGTCTCTTTTTTCTTTAACACTGATCACAAATTGATTGTAAATATGCCTGTTTTCTCCTTCAAATGGAGGCTCTATCAAGTCGTTCAATCCTTTATCAGCAAACAGTTTTCTATACTTGTCCGCATTTTCCCGCCGCTCATCTGTCCACTTGTCAAGATATTTCAGTTTTACAGAAACAATAGCTGCCTGAAGTGCATCCAGTCTGAAATTACCTCCAACTACCTTATGATAATACCCGGAATGGGAGCCATGAACCCTAAGAATGATAAGTTTTTCATAAAGATCGGTTGAATTCGTTGTAACTATTCCACCATCTCCAAAAGCTCCAAGATTTTTAGAGGGAAAAAAGGAAAAGCATCCAAAATCGCCGATCGATCCCGCGCTTTTACCTCTGTATTTGGCACCAATCGCCTGTGCCGCATCTTCGATAACAGTAAGATCATACTTTTCAGCAATTTCAAGAAGAGGATCCATGTCAGCGCACTGTCCGTATAAGTGGACAGGAATTATAGCCTTAAGCCTTTCCAGTTCCTCACCTGACATATCTTCGATAAAATTTTTTACGCTTTTAAAAGAAATATTATAAGTGGCCGGGTCGATATCGGCAAAAAGAGGTATTGCACCCACACGTGCGATGGAACCTGCGGTTGCAAAAAAGGTGTACGGTGTTGTAATAACTGTATCTCCAGGCCCAATATTTGCAGCCATAAGAGATATCAAAAGCGCATCAGTGCCGGAGGAAACCCCTACAGCATAACGGGTGGAACAGTACCCTGCAATCTCCTTCTCAACTTTCTCGACCTTTGGCCCGAGAATAAAATACTGGCTTTCAAATATCTCCTCTGTAACTTTTAGAATTTCTTCCTTTAGCGTTCTATACTGACATTTTAAGTCAAGCAACGGTACTTTCATGATATGATCCTGTCATTATTAATTTAATAGGAATTTACATTCTTTCTTAATAAGTTCGGCATAATACAGTAGCTATGCGCCAGAGATCCACTTTGCAAGATTTTGTTTCACTCTACTGAGCCGGTCATTAGATATCTGCCCTAACTCTGCCCATTACCCATAGCTGCTAAATTCCTAAATGGCAATTAAACTCTGAAAGGACATTTTTGAACATCGAACGTCCAACAGCGAACGTTGAATAAGGTATTCTGACAATTTATAAATCAGCAGAGCGAAGTGATTTCATCATTAGACGTTCAATGTTCGATGTCGGACAGTTTTATCCAAAAGCTGACAGTTAGTCACTAATGGCTAAAGGCTAATCACTAACCGCACAGGTCGAAGTTTTTGAGCTATTCAAAAATTACCTTTTACCTAAATCCTTATTTCCACCTTTACCAGGCAGATTGGCTCCTGTTCGTCATTTTCCACTATCATGGAACCTTTTTCAAAAACAGATACTGATTTACCCCTGTTTAAAAGAATTGACTGACTTTCAGTTAAAATCCTTGCCCTCCCCTTTACCATAATTAAATGTTTTATAATTAAACCATTATTTTCTGTTTCATATTTTAAACCCTTGTAAATAATCAGACACGCTGCTTTGAAATTATCATTTTGTTCAAGGAGGGTAAAGCTTCCCCATGGATGATAAACCGTCTTATGTTTATGATATTCTTTCCGGCCTTTATTTTTAAGCCTCTCTACAATGGATTTCACCTCTCTGCTGTTTTCAATATCAGAAATAAATACAGAATCCTGGGTGTCAACAACGACCAGGCCGGAAATATAATTTGCGGCAATCAGCCTGTTATGTCCCATAATGAAACAGTTTTTTGTATTTTCAGCAATCACATCTCCATTAATAACATTTCTGTTTTCATCCTTAGGAAGAAAATCATAAAGAGATTTCCACGATCCTATGTCACTCCATCCAAAATCTGAAGGTAAAAGCGCTCCCTTATCAGTCTTTTCCATCACAGCATAATCAATGGAAAGATTCGGAAGCAGCTCATACTCTTCTTTTGTAATTGAATCTTTTGAAGAAAAGATCTCTTTCATCTTATCATAAAGTTCAGGGGCAAAGCGTTTGATCTCTTCTGAAATCACTGATGCCTTAAAAGCAAACATTCCGCTGTTCCAGAAAAAATTACCGGCTTCTACATATTTTAAAGCTGTCTGCTTATCCGGTTTTTCAACAAATCTTTTAACGGCAAACGCTCTTTCAGGCAACTCCCTGCTGCCTTCGATATATCCATATCCTGTTTCAGGATAATTCGGTTTAATACCGAATGTCACAATATAACCCATATTGGCAAGCTTTACCGCTGATCTTAAGATATCTTGAAATGATTTTATATCTTTTATTACATGATCCGCAGGAAAAACGCACAATACAGCATCTTTTTCTGTTTTTAAGATGTTTAAGACCGACAGAAAAATGGCCGGCCCCGTATTTCTGCCGCATGGCTCACAAATTATCTTGCCTTTGGGCTCAATGCCTATCTCTTTTATCTGTCTTTCAATTTCATGGAAATGTTCATTTGCGCAGACAATCCTGACATTTTCAGTATCTAAGAGAGGAAAGAGCCTCTTTATAGTGCCTTGCACAAGAGAGTCATCGCCTGTAAAACTGACAAGCTGCTTTGGATACAATTCTCTGGAGACCGGCCAAAGGCGTGTCCCTGATCCTCCAGCCAGAAGAACCGGATATACCTTTATTTTCTGATCAGGCATATTTGAACTTTCCTTTCTGCTTGCTATTTTTCCCGCCGTTGTATTGTGCAGATTCTTCTGCTGATACACATACAGTTTCAACAGCATCATATCCTACAAGTCTGTTGACTTCACTGAAAAGAAGGGGGCTTGCCTTTAATCTCAGATTATCTGAAACAGCAATGATGGTTTCCGTATTTTCAGGGTCGTACAGATGAAGATATGCCCGGCATGAACCCTGGTGTTTTGTCAGAATCTGATTCAATTTGATCAGAGTTGCTTTCTCAATCTTGTTTATATCCAGATTAAAATGTATATCAGTTGTCCATATTTCTTCAGCCTTATCCATTGGGATAACCTGATCCGCCAATATCTTTACGGAGGTTTCATCCCTTTGTACTTTTCCCTGAACAAAAAGAGGCTTATCTTCCACTAAAAGTTCGGAAACCGCTGCATAGACCGACGGAAAAATTATTATCTCCACAGAGCCGTACATATCTTCCAATTCAACAAAGCTCATCAGATCATTCTTTTTTGTTTTTATAATCTTTTTGTGTCTGATTATTCCACCGATTCTTGCAATTTTGCCATCTTTGCGGTCTTTTATTAAAATCGCATCGGAATCGGCAAATTTTTCAAGCAGCTTTTCATACCTGTTCAGAGGATGACCCGAGACATAAAAGCCAAGGGATTCCTTTTCAAAAGCCAGAAGCTGCTTTTCATCCCACTCATCTATTTCCGGCATGACAGGAGGATTTATCGACTGCGACTCCCCTGTTAAATCAAACAGTCCCATCTGCGGATCTGATTTTTCTTTTTGAACCCTTTGAGCGTAGTCAAGAACATCTTCCAGAACTGCCGTCATCCTGGAACGGAAGTCACCGGCTGCATCGAATGCCCCGCATTTTATCAGGCTCTCGACAACCCTTTTATTTACTTTTTTCAGATCAACCCGCTTACTAAAATCAAAAAGAGAAGTAAAATGTCCCTCCTTTCTTTCCTTTATGATAGCTTCGATTGCTGCTTCTCCTACATTTTTAACGGCAACCAGTCCGAACCTTATTGCTTTATCATTAATGGTAAATTGTCGGCTGCTTTCATTAATATCCGGAGAAAGTACTGAAATGCCATGACTGCGGCATTCTGAAATATACTTTACAACCCCGTCGGAAGAATGCATTTCGCTTGTAAGCAGTGCTGCCATGAATTCAACCGGAAAGTGTGCTTTCAGAAAAGCTGTTTGATATGCAATCAGCCCATATGCAGCGCTGTGTGATTTATTAAATCCATACCCCCCGAACTTTTCCATAAGATCGAATATTTTTTTTGCTTTATCCTCTGAAATACCATTTTCCGATGCCCCATTCATAAACCGCTGCCGGTGCTCAGCCATAATTTTTACATTTTTTTTCCCCATGGCCTTACGTAAACCATCTGCTTCAGCCATTGTATAATTTGCCAGCCGGCCGGCAATTTTCATAACCTGTTCCTGATAAACAATAACACCGTAAGTCTCCTTTAAAATCGGTTCAAGTTCAGGAACTAAATATTCAACGGTTTTTCTGCCGTGCCTTCTTTCCACATAATCATCGATCATCCCGCTTTCCATCGGTCCCGGACGGTAAAGCGCAACCAGGGCAATAATATCATCAAATGATGCGGGCTTTAATCTTACAAGCAGATCTTTCATGCCGGAACTTTCAAGCTGAAATACTCCGGTTGTATCACCAGATGCAAGAAGCCTGTAAGTTTCAGAATCGTTTAAGTCCAGGGTTGAAAGATCCGGCGGCATTCTGTTCTGCTCAGAAATAAGTTCAAGTGTGCTTTGAATAACGGTAAGATTGCGGAGGCCTAAAAAATCGAATTTTACAAGTCCGATCTTTTCGACACACTTCATGTCGAACTGGGTTACAATTTCCCCTTTCTTACCCTTGTACAACGGCAGATAGTCAACAAGGGGCCTGTCCGATATAACAACACCTGCAGCATGTGTGGATGCATGTCTTGGAAGTCCTTCCAATACACGGCATATTTTTATCAAATCGGCAACTTCGGGCTTCTCTTCCGCCAAAGCAACAAGCTTTGGTTCCTGTTTTAAAGCATTATCAAGACTTATATTCAAAACATCCGGAACCATCTTTGCAATGGCATCGATTTCGCGAAGAGGTATGTCAAGGGCGCGGCCCACATCACGAATAACGGCTCTTGGTTTAAGTTTTCCAAATGTAATGATCTGGGAAACAATCGAATTTACATTTTGAGCGCCGCCCCCGTATCGATCCAGCACATACTTGTAAACTTTTTCCCTGCCGTTTATACAAAAATCAACATCAATATCCGGCATGCTTATTCTTGCCGGATTTAAAAACCGCTCAAAAATCAGACCATGCTCAATTGGATCCAATTCGGTAATTCCAAGAGAATACGCAACAAGACTCCCTGCAGCAGATCCTCTTCCCGGACCGACAGGAATTTTATTTTCCTTGGCATACTGTATGAAATCAGCAACAATCAGAAAATAACCGGCAAATCCCATTTTATTTATAACTGAAATCTCATATTCAATACGATCTGTATAAAGTTTCTGATCAATATCCGGATTTTTTTCAGTTATGCGTTTTAATATTCGCTTAAATCCATGCCTGGCCTTTTGTTCAAATAGATCATCAACAGCCTGCCCTGAAGATGTTTCAAGTTTCGGAAAGTGGTATGTATTAAAATCAAATTCAACATTGCATCTGTTTGCAATATTTACGGTATTTTCCAGGGCGTCAGGATAATCCTTGAAATAAGCGCACATCTCATCTTTTGATTTAAAATAGAGCTGATCGGTTCTAAACCTTAAGCGGTTTGAATCATTAATGGTCTTTCCTGTCTGTATGCACAGAAGCAGATCATGAGCTCGAACATCCTCTTTGTCAAGATAGTGGCAGTCATTAGTTGCAACAAGAGGAATCGCCAGCCTTTTGCTCATCTCATAAAGAGCCTGGTTTATCTGTTCCTGTTCAACAATACCATTGTTTTGAATTTCGAGAAAAAAATTTTCTTCACCAAAGATGTCAAGAAAAAAACGGGCGGCTTCATCGGCCTTATCGATTTTATTTTCCTTGATCAGTTTGGGAATTTCACCATTAAGACAGGCTGAAAGCCCGATAAGACCTCTGCTGTATTCTTTCAATACAGTCTTGTCGATCCTGGGCTTGTAGTAAAAACCTTCAACCTGGGCAATGGAGGCCAAGACACACAGATTCCGATAACCCTCATTATTTTCTGCCAACAGAATCAAATGGTTAAGCCCCTTGGCATCAATAGAGGTCTTGTCATGAAGGCTCCTCGGGGCAACATAAAATTCGCATCCAATGACAGGTTTGATTCCCGCCTTATGCGCTTTTTCATAAAATTCTACGACCCCGAACATGGTGCCATGATCGGTAATCGCAACAGAATCCATGCCAAAATCATTTACCCGCTTTAAAAGGTCATTGATTCTGATGGCTCCATCGAGCAGACTGTACTGTGTATGGACATGGAGGTGGACAAAATCCCGGATATTGGCTTTCATTTCTTTTGCTTTCCTTGAAAACGGATGAGTTTTGAGTTTTTAGTTGTGAGTTATGAATTTAATAACTCGCCAGGCTGCCACCTTGAAGCGAAATCCAACAAAGCTGATAACTGATTGAGTTTACAGGATATTACGCCTTACATTAGCATCCGCTCACCTTTCCTCCGATGAACCGACAATTTTAATCTATTCTGTAATTCGGAGCTTCTTTGGTGATAATTACGTCATGGACATGACTTTCCCGCATACCTGCAGCGCTGATCTTAACAAATTTTGCCTTTTGTTTTAACTCTTTAAGTGTCCGGGCTCCCACATATCCCATACCTGCCTTTAATCCGCCCACTAATTGAAAAATATTTTCAGAAAGAAAGCCCCTGTAGGGGACACGGCCGACAATACCTTCTGGAACCAGTTTGTCGTCTTCAGCTTTTTCACTCTGATAATATCTGTCCTTACTCCCTTTTTTCATGGCTTCAATAGAACCCATCCCCCTGTATACCTTGTAAGTGCGGCCTTGGTACAGAATTGTTTCTCCAGGACTCTCTTCAGTTCCGGCAAAAAGTCCGCCTATCATGACAACATCTGCACCGGCACCGATTGCTTTGGTAATATCCCCTGAAAATTTAATTCCTCCATCAGCGATTAAAGGAACACCTGTTTTGCGGGATATTGATCTGCAATTCATAATAGCACTTATCTGGGGCAGACCAATACCTGCTACGATACGCGTTGTACAAATAGATCCAGGACCTATTCCGACTTTTAGACCGTCAACTCCTGCATTGATCAAATTTTCAGCACCGCTTTCCGTGCCGACATTACCGGCAATCAGTTCAAAATCTTTAAAGTTATTCTTCAATTTTTTTACAGCATCGATCACATTCTTTGAATCACCATGCGAAGTATCGATTAAGATAACATCCGCTCCCGCATTTAAAAGAGCCTCGACTCGCTCTTCCATATCAAAGCCGACACCAGTAGCGGCTCCCACCCTGAGTCTGCCTTTTTCGTCTTTGCAGGCATTTGGATATTTCTTTATTTTTTCAATATCTTTTATTGTAATCATCCCTTTTAGCCGTCTGTTCTTATCAACAACAAGAAGTTTTTCTATCCTGTGTTTGTGGAGCAGCTTTTTGGAATCATCAAGCGTAATTCCCTCAGAGACGGTAATAAGATTTTCTGAAGTCATAACCTCGGAAACCTTTTTTTCCAGATCGGTTTCAAACCGCAAGTCCCTGTTTGTGACGATTCCAACAAGTTGTTCCCCTCTTGTAACAGGAACTCCCGAAATCCTGTATCGCCTCATAAGTTCCAGGACTTCGTTTACCGCATTATCAGGATGAATTGTAACAGGATCTATAATCATTCCGCTTTCGGATTTCTTAACCTTATCTACTTCCAAAGCCTGGCTTTTAATGCTCATGTTACGGTGTATGAAACCAATACCTCCTTCTCGTGCAATACTTATGGATGTGCTGGCTTCGGTAACAGTATCCATCGCTGCAGTTACAATGGGAATATTTAGTGTCAGATTTTTTGTCAGATGAGTGCCGGTATCTACATCCTTGGGCAGCACATCAGAATGGCATGGCACTAACAGAACATCATCAAAAGAATAAGCTTCTTCAAACATTTTATTTGTCATAAAACTTCTCCGGAATTATTTCCCGCTGGATTGATAACAACTTTCGTTGAACTGCAATATTGTGACCTGTGCGGTCAGCGGCTAACTGTTAGCCATTAGTTTTTAGTGGCTAAGCATATTTGCAATAATATTTATAACTTTTTAAAGGGAACCTCAGCTGTCATTGCTGGTATTACATTCGTTTCTTGG
>CAZRLQ010000040.1:0-12518 GCA_964600725.1 uncultured Desulfobacterales bacterium | reverse complement strand
ATGAAGATATTACTAATATATCCTTATTGCCTTGAAAATAGACTTAAAACAGAGGACGCAGGCATTATACCGATAGGCATGTATTATATCGGCGCTCTTCTCAAGGAGAATAATTACGATGTAGAGATATTTAATTTTCATAATTTAAAGAATACGCCCCAGAGAATAAAAGAGACTCTTGCTGAAAAGAAGCCTGATATTATTGGATTCTCCATTTTGAATGCAAATCGTTGGGGAGGCATACAGATCGCACAGATAGCAAAACAGCTCGATCCAAATGTAAAGATCGTTTTTGGAGGCGTTACTCCCACCTTTTTATGGAAACATTTTCTCACCCATTTCAAGGTAATCGATTTCATTGTTACCGGAGAAGGAGAATACCCATTTTTAAACCTGATTCAATTGATTGAAAATGATAACTATGATAATATCAGCGACCTGAAAGGGATTGCTTACAGAAAAGAAGAAAGAATTGTTAAAACAGAATCAGCCAGGCCGATACAAGATCTCGATAAACTGCCGATTCCGGCAAAATACTTCAAATATCAGCATGTTTCTTTGAGCAGAGGATGTCCGGGGAATTGCACATTTTGCGGATCACCCCGATTCTGGGGTCACAAAGTCAGATTTCACTCTTCCGGGTATTTTGTCAAGCATCTGGAACTTCTTTACAAACAGGGGGTCACCTTCTTCTATTTTTCTGATGATACCTTTACAATGAAAAAAGACCAGGTAATAGATATCTGCAAAAGAATTTTAAAGTCAGGTATCGAAATTAAATGGGTGGCGATTTCACGAGTCAATTATGTCGGTGATGAGATTCTGTACTGGATGAGAAAGGCCGGATGTATTCAGATCAGTTTTGGTGTGGAGAGCGGATCTGAAAAAATAAGAGCCGTCTTTAACAAAAAGATTACAGATGATCAAATCAAGGAAGCCTTTTCTTCAACCCTGAAGTACGGAATCCTGGCCAGGGCTTATTTTATCTATGGTTCACCTGGTGAGAACTGGGCCACTATCTCTGATACCATAAAATTAATACTTCAAATCAAACCCCTTGATATTATATTTTATATATTAGATATATTTCCGGGAACAGCGCTCTATTCGGATTACAAGCAAAAATTCAAGATAACAGATGACATCTGGTTAAATCAGATAGAAGATATTTTATACTTTGAATACGACCCTGATCTATCCAAAGAATTGATACTGGCCTTTGGGAAAAAGCTCCGGATGAGCTATTATGAAAATCTTCCGGGATTTGTTGAAAAGATTGAATTAAAAAATTTAAAGGAATTTTACGAGCTTTATTCTGATTTTTATTCAAGATTAGGGATGACCTTTGGCCACGGCATCTATTCTGGAATCGATTTAATAAAAGACAAGGATAAGATTTCGAAAACGTTATATAAAAAATCGCTGGATTATCATCCCAATTGTCATGCTTACCTTGGTCTGGGTATAATTAATCAGAAAGCAAAGGCGTACGAAGAATCTATAAAAATACTTTCAGAAGGGCTCGGTTATTTCCCTGACAGCAAGCCGCTGAATATCTGTTTAGGCATCAGTTATATGAATTTAATGAAATACGAAAAAGCCCTTGAATATTTTTTAAAATTTCAAGATTCAAAAAAAGCTGTTTACTATATTGCAAACTGTTACAGATTAATGGGTGATTTTGAAAAGGAAAGTATTTTTATCAAAAAATTACACCAACTGCCGGAAGATTTGGATTAAAATGAAATATTGCTTGCGTTTCGCTATAGATCACACCTTCCGCTAATTTTTAGAGATATAATTTAATTTATCAATTTTGTGAGCCGGAGTGTCTAAAGTGCCCTAAAGTGACTAAAATTAAGGAATTCCGCCATTTTATACAGGTTCTTTAAACTAACAATGCAATCGTAGTACATCTGCGCCCCTGCCGCCCTGCACCTGCCTGCGGCAGGCAGGTCTTCGGCAAACTCGACGCTTGCAGGATTTAGGTAATATACTTTCCCATCCGGTTCCACTGGACGAAGCCGGGCTGTAAAGTGGCGTAGAAACTCGGCTTTATACTCAATTTTATAACCTTTAATCTGCTTTCTGTCCCTGTAGATTTTAGCGAGAGCTTCCGGGACATACTGCATGTGCATACTCGTATACACTCTTCTGGGAATCGCCAGACGAACCATTTCCAGCTCCGGGTAGATTATTTTACCGCTTTCCGGGTCCTTATGAGCAAACATTAAGCTGCCAATTTCCACCGCTCTGATTTCAGCTCTTTTATATAGTTCTATAACCAGGGCCTGACCCGGAAATTCCGGCTGAGGAATATAATGACATCGACTTAAAACTCATAACTCATAACTAATTTATCCAAAAATTAGCCGCACAAGATCTATTTTTTACATCCTTCCGCCTCTCAAAACAGAAATAAGCAGCCAGAAACCCATTATTCCAGCAACCAGAAAGCCTGCCAGACCGATAACCGGTATTTCCTTCCATTTTGGAGGGACATCGGAAAGAACGATAAGTGCAGAACCGATGACAAGTGAGGCGAGTACAATGGCAAAAGCCAGCCGGTTACTGACCCTGTCGTATGCGTGAATCATTGGTGCCAAGCCGCGGTGTTCTAACTCCATTTTTATCTTCCCTTGTTTGATCAGCCTGAAAATTCCGCGGGTCTCTCCTGGTAGATCATTTAAAAGATGGAAAAACTCTGTCCCTGATTTTACCATGCCTTGGGCGATTCTCGAAGGATTGAATCGAGCCAGTCGAAGGCGACTGAGAAACGGGCCTGCCAGCTCGATTACATCCAGATCAGGATCCAGCATCCGTCCAAGCCCTTCCGCTGTGCCAAGGGCTTTTATCATAAGAAACAGATCCTGTGGAATAATCAGTCTGTGCCTTGCAGACATTTCTAAAATCTGATAGAGTAGTTTTCCTAAGTCTACTTCCTTTAAGGGACGGTAGCAATGCTGGTCGATAAATCCGGCGACATCTCTTTCCAGCAGATTATAATCCGGTTCACTCTCCCAAATGGTAAGTCTGAGCAAGGAATCGGTAGTACTTGTTTCATCACGATAAGCGACACCTATTACCATTTCTGCAAATTCTTCTCTGGTTTTTAAAGGAACGCGGCCAATCATCCCGAAGTCTATATAGCAGATAATATTGCCCGGAAGGATAAAGATGTTACCTGGATGGGGGTCGGCGTGAAAAAAACCGTGAACAAAAATCTGTTTCATAATCAGGTCAAAACCGGATTTTGCTATCTTTTTCCTGTCAAACCCCTTTTTTTCCAGCTTATCAATGTCAGACCCTTTAATACCGCTTATAAATTCCGTGGTAAGAACTCTGGATGTTGTAAGCTCTCGATATATTTTCGGAATGTAAACAGCAGAATCACCGGCAAACTGTTCTGTAAACCGTTCTATATGAGATGCTTCTCTGGTGTAATCGAGTTCTATTTCAAGGGTTCGTGAAAATTCCTCAACTATCTTGGTCGGACGCTGGATATCCCACCCCTTCAAATATCTTTCCATAAGACCCGCCAAATGCAAAATTATTTCCAGATCAACTTTAATAATTCTACGAATGCCTGGTCGCTGGACCTTTACGGCTACGTCTTTTCCATCAAGGTTTTGCGCCCTGTGAACCTGTCCGATGGAAGCTGCTGCCAAAGGCTGCATTTCAAAATTTAAAAAAAACTTGTCTAAGGGGTTTTGCAACTCTTTTTCAACGATCTGTTTGACATCGGAAAAAGGAAAAGGGGGTACTTTGTCCTGAAGTTTTAACAATTCTTTAATAAATTCAACGGGAAGTAAATCCGGTCTGGTAGAAAGAATTTGTCCCATCTTTATAAAAGTAGGACCGAGTTCTTCCATGGCCAGCCTTAGCCGTTCCGCACGGGAGAGAACTTCCAGATGCTTTTCCCTGCGATTGCGGGAGACCATTTTCAGGCCTATTTCCAGATAATGTTCTAATCCAAGGATACTAATAAGATCGCCAAATCCATATTTAAAAAGCACCATAAGAATTTGACGATACCGCTGCATATGGCGGTATGTTCCGCCGATATGTTTAATCCTGCTGATCAGCATTTTTATCCTTTTGTTCGAGGCGATCGATACTCTCTTTAAGTTCAGCGATATCTTCTTTTGTGGCTAATTTTCTCTTTTCAAGTACCTTTTTTACAATATTTTCAACCTTTCCCTGGAATTCTTTTCCCGCCTCTTCGGATTTTTTTAACAGGTCAGATAGCATCTCTTTTCCTTCCTTTTCCGACATTTTTCCTTTCTCTGCCAGTTCTTTCACCAGTTCTTCAATCTTGCTTTTGGTTAAAACGACCAATCCCAAGCCAGTCAGCATCGTTTTTTTAATAAAATCAGCCATGATTCTTCTCCTTAAATTATTGTATTTTTTGCAGGGACAAACCTTGGGTCTTCAAATGCTAATTGTATCCGTCTATCGATTACGGGGTTGCTTTTCAGCTAAGCCTGACTCTGTTTTGCCAAGTTATTTTTAATATATCATTATTTAGTTTGAAATCCAAGAGCTTCGGCAAAAAATATTATTTTTTGGCGTCAGTTTCAAAACGTTTTACTCGATAATCAAGTTTTTTTGAACCTGCTGAATTTATCATTAAACTTCAGAACGGCGTTTTTTAATTTGTTTGGTAAATTCAACGACTTATATTTTCAGTCTCAGAAAGATTGCGGCTCGGCATAAATTGTTTTAATTCCGTAATTTCTTGAAAATACAATATTTATAAAGTCAAGAGAAAAACTTGATCATCGAGTTTCAGTCTGTTCGATTTCAAGCTCGCCTGCCACGACTGCGCACAGGCGGGAAAAACGAGAATATAGCGAGCTTAATTAATAACATATCAATAAGGTAAAGAGGATGTTGAACAGTTTTATCCAAAAGCTAACCGCACGGGTCGAAAAAAATTGAAAAGCTGCGTTTCGTCTCAGTACAATTGCACCAAATTTTTAAACCCTTAAAAATCAAACCGCTATACAATGCGTCAAACAGTTTGTCAGCGCTTGTTTTTGAAGATGCATTTGCAAGTTATTGATTTGTCTAAAATTAAAAATCATGCCAAGTTTTAATACAATTGCCCTGCGTTTCGTCTATCTAAGACTTGATTTACTTGTTTTATTAATGTTAAAAAAATAATATATAATAACTGGTTCATCCTGGACTTTCGATTTTGAACGCCGCAAGTCCTGAGGTTCAAGAAAAGCGAAAATATAGCTCTAAATCTTCGCTTGCAACTTGAGCCAGACCTGTTTGCGTTAGCCTGCCTGTCGCAGCTGCGGCGCAGACAGAGTCATGCACAGACCAGGCACAAAGATTTAGACGAAAGGAGGTGCTTTGCAAAAGTCTTGAAACACGATATCCCTGATTCTGCTTATGTCTGCTTTTAGCACTCTGAGGGAGCGGGTTTCAGATGCAATATGATATTAATGAAAATAATCTATTCAGGCTTTAATGGACAGGACAATCGCATTTGACCTTTATAAAAAATGGTAAAAGCATTTTTGCAGGCGGCTTTGAGATGTTTCGGCAAAAATTTTAAGTACCGTAAGAGGTAAAAAGATGCGAACTTTTTGAGCGCAGCTAAATTTAGCATTTTAGTTGAACGTAACTTAAAATCTAAACATGGGATCATTTAAGTTAATAAAAAACACTTTTTTCAGCATAAAATGTTCAAATTCTATTATCCTGATTTAACGGGTTCAATTTAAAAGATAGTAACACTTCGACAGACAGAGTTATTTCTGCAATAGTCTCTATTGCTTTTTCTTTTATTATTTTCAAACCTTGCCAAGGAGGCATTTTTTGTTTAATTTACAAGCCATAAGTGCCAATAACGGATGGAACATATCGATGGCGGGCGTTTCAATTGTATTTAGCGGTCTTACCGTTCTCGCCATACTGATTTCTCAGCTTCACAAACTACTTGTTATATGGGATCAAAGGGACAAGCATTATCAAAAAATAAAAGAATTGCTGTTTAAATTAATAAAATTCAAGAGGACAAAAAAAGCGGATATAAAAGTTGATTCTCATTTGTCACATCAGGTGCATGAAACCGCCAAGCCGATTACACTTTTAGTTGGGATGCTTGGGGAACCGTTTGCCCTCCCAAAGCTTCTTGAGCTGACAACAAAATGTGGTCTATTGCATTCTCATTCAAAAATTAATGCTTTACTCAAGGAAAAATTAATCATCCCCGACGGAAAAGGTTATTATTACTTAAAAAAAACTATATTAGAAGATAATATTAACAATTCAAGCAAATAAGGAGAAAAAGTTTAATCAATGGGAAATCTTTTATTGGAATTTTTAGCAAATACCGGATTTTTTTTAGGAGATTATCGACATTTTATCATGATGCTGATAGGTATAATATTTATTTACCTCGGAATTGCAAAGCACTATGAGCCTCTTCTTCTTATTCCAATCGGGTTTGGTATTTTAATGGGAAACATTCCTGTTTTTAAGGGATTGGGACTTGCGATCTATGAAGACAACAGTGTTTTGCATTATCTCTATTTCGGGGTTACTTCCGGAGTTTACCCTCCGCTGATCTTTCTTGGAATAGGAGCGCTGACCGATTTTTCAACGATACTTGCGCGTCCGGTCTTGATGCTTCTTGGAGCTGCAGCTCAGACGGGAATATTCATCACCTTCTTAGGTGCGCTGGCTTTGGGTTTTGCTCCACATGAAGCTGCATCCATCGGAATCATCGGAGGAGCTGACGGACCAACGGCAATTTTTTTAACAGCTAAGCTTGCACCGGAATTGATTGGACCTATTGCTGTTGCAGCCTACTCATACATGGCTCTGGTTCCGGTAATTCAGCCCCCTATAATGAAGCTGCTCACCACCCGTGAAGAACGTCTTATACGAATGGAAGAGCCTCGCGAAGTTTCAAAGAGAGAAAAAATAATTTTTCCTGTTATTGCATTTTTACTATGCTGTTTGCTGGCACCTGCAGCACTGCCCCTTCTTGGAATGTTGTTTTTCGGCAATCTGTTAAAGGAATCGGTTGTTGCGGAACGACTTGCTCAATCAGCTCGCACTGCGATTATAGACAGCGTAACAATTTTATTAGGAATAACTGTTGGTGCCAGTACTCAGGCTGATGTATTTCTTACTCCCAAATCTATTGGTATTTTTATACTTGGTGCTCTATCATTTGGCATCGCTACTGCATCAGGCCTTATCTTTGCAAAAGTTATGAATCTGTTTTTACGTCATAAAATCAATCCACTACTTGGATCCGCCGGTGTGTCGGCTGTTCCGGATTCCGCCCGCGTAGTGCAAATAGTCGGGCAGGCCGAGGATCCTTCAAATTTTCTCCTTATGCACGCCATGGCGCCCAATGTTTCCGGCGTTATCGGTTCTGCTATCGCGGCAGGAATTTTATGGAGCTTTATGACTTAAAACTCGATGATCCTCATAAACCAACGGACTCATTTATCAAGGCTTTTACTTGATGTTCAGGTTTTTTGAGCTATTCAAAAATCATCTTTATGTAATCTGTTGATTTTATTAGCCTGATGTATTTGAAAGAGTTTTTTTGTATTCTAATAAATTCAGTAACTTATAAAAAAACTTGATCATCGAGTTTTAAGCTTTGACTCTCTTGTTCGATAGCATAGTAGCTGCTGAAACACTTGTTGTTTTGGACTTTCTGAGAAATCAATTACTAAAAACTGAATCATCGAGTAAAATATTTTAGTTTGGGGGAACGAGTATGAAATTGAAGGTTGTCTATTTAGTTATTTCTATATTTTCCATTCTTTTTCTTTCACATACTTCTTTAAGTACAGAAGATAATATTCAAAAAGAAGCCTCAGCCTATTTCCCAGAGACGAAATATGAATTTGATCCTGTTGTTGATGGTGAAAAAATAGTGCATGATTTTATCATCCAGAATAAAGGAAATGCTCCTTTGCAGATTATCAAGGTCAAATCAGGCTGAGGATGCACCACTGTCTCATATTCGAGGCAGATCCCTCCCGGTGGAGAGGGAAAAGTTACTATCAAAGTAAATACAGGCGGATTTGGAGGAAGAAAACTAAATAAACATATTGTTATTAAAACTAACGACAGACTCGCGCCTCAAACAAGTTTGACAATTATAGGCAATGTTGAAAAATTTGTATCCATAAGTCCTAAAGTTGTCAGACTGACAGGTCCCGTTGGAAAAGAGATTAAGCTGGATGTAAAGATTGTTCCCCAAAAAAAATATCCATTTAAAATTATTGAATCCAAAGCACAAGCAGGTGATAATATTGACTTCAAGTTGATTGAAGCAAAAAAACCAAAAGAAGATGGATACCTGCTGACCATTGAGAATAAGAGAAAAATAAAGGGACGGTATTTTGATACTATATTTTTAAAGACATCCAGCGAGATCAAACCAAATATAAAAATCAATATTTACGGAAATATTTTTGAACCATCCAAGGAACAGAACAGAAACAGATCACCCAATACTTAAGGGACGGGGATGAAAAAAAACTGCATCTTATGTATTATTGCAGTATTTGCGTTAAGCCTGTCAGTGACTTGCACAAATGCAGCGGAGAGAGTTTTAAAGATGTCAACAACTACAAGTACTCAAGCCTCGGGTCTGTTAGATGTACTTTTGCCTGAGTTTGAAAAAGATACCGGAATTAAAGTGAAAGTAATCGCCAAAGGAACCGGGGCAGCCCTACGTGATGGTATGGATGGTAATGTTGATATCATTTTTGTACACGCCAGAGAGCGTGAGAATCAGTTTATTCAAGAAGGGTATGGGACTAAACGTTATGGGGTGATGCACAACGATTTTATTATAGTCGGACCTCCTGACACTCTTGCCGGCATTAAAGGAATGAAGGATGTCGTAGCGGTTTTAAAAGAAATCGCAGCGAGCCGCATACCTTTTGTTTCACGCGGGGATGATTCCGGTACCCACACTAAGGAGCAGGAATTATGGCGTCTCACGGGACTGGTTATGGAACAGAAAATAAAGGCATCTGGTGAAAAGAACAAAAAAGGTTCTATTGCCTTCCTGTGTCCTTCCGGCTTAGGAAAATGGTATATTTCCATAGGCCAAGGCATGGGGAAAACCTTGACTTTTGCGAATGAAAAACATGCCTGTACCCTGGTGGATCGCGGGACCTACATAAAATACAAATTCGGTAGTGATCAGCCCATCAGCCTTGATATTCTCTGTGAAGGAGATAAACTTCTCGCCAACCCTTATGGTGTGATACCGGTGAATCCTGCAAGACATGCGCATTTGAATTATAAGAATGCAAAAACGCTTGCCGATTGGCTGGTTTCAGAGCGAGGGCAAAAACTTATCAGCAATTATAAACTTTTGGGAAAGCAGCTCTTTTTCCCGGACGCTATTCCCATACAGTAACGAGAAGGCTCTCTTGCTGCGTCCGTCATAACGTAACCGTTCACACACCTCCTCCCGGTTTTAGAAGAGAGTTAATAAAATCAACATTGACTATTTTGTTTGTAACTTTTCAATAAGTTCGGGTACCTTATGCGCTTCCCCTAAGAACCGGAAAGCTGTATGCCCAAGCAGATAGTGTAAAATTCATTCCATGAAGCTTTTACTGGATAGCTGTCTTTCCGCAATTGACTTAATTTTATCTTTTAATGCTGAAATCCTTGCCATTGTCGGCGTTTCGATTAAGGTCAGCCTGACTTCGACCATTATTGCCAGTCTT
This sequence comes from uncultured Desulfobacterales bacterium, assembly GCA_964600725.1. Taxonomy (GTDB): domain Bacteria; phylum Desulfobacterota; class Desulfobacteria; order Desulfobacterales; family CAZRLQ01; genus CAZRLQ01. The sequence continues at coordinate 2,784 of CAZRLQ010000040.1, read as the reverse complement.
GCAGGGGTACCCCTGGGCTTCACCATCGCTTTCAGTAAATGGAGAGGGAAGCGCACAACCATAACAATTCTGAACACCCTTTTAGCTCTGCCGACAGTTGTTATCGGTCTCTTTGTATATGCGTTTATTTCCCGCAGCGGCATTTTAGGCCCGCTAAATCTTCTCTATACCCAGAAGGCTATCGTTATAGGTCAGGTTATACTTATTATTCCCGTGGTAACTGCCTTTACTCTCTCATCTATCGGCAGCATTGATGCAAGATACCGCAGGACCGCCGCGGCCCTGGGAGCAAATTTCCTGCAAACAGCTCAGGTAATTCTGCAGGAAGCGAGGTTTGGCATCATGGCCGCAGTAATTGCCGCTTTTGGCCGCGTTATATCAGAAATTGGAATCAGTATGATGCTTGGCGGTAATATTAAGGGTTTTACCCGAACAATGACCACCGCCATGGCACTGGAATATGACAAAGGGGCCTTTATCCTTGCTACTGCTTTAGGAATGATCCTTATGGGAATCAGTTTCGGCATGAACTTCCTGTTCAATTTTCTGCAGGGGAAGATGCGCTCATGAGCCTCTATGCAATTAACGCGCTCAAAAAACGTTATGAAACAAGAGTGGTTCTCGATATTCCGCAACTATCTATTGAAGAAGGATCAATTTATGCGCTGTTAGGCGCAAATGGAGCCGGAAAGACAACCCTGCTCAATCTGCTCGCTTTTATGGATGTACCGACCAGCGGAGAAATTTATTTTCGATCTTCTTTGGTTCGATTTATTGAAAAAGAGCTTCGGGTACTGCGGCGACAGGTTGTTATGGTGGACCAACATCCCATTCTATTTACCAAAAGCGTCTTCAAAAATCTTGAATTCGGTCTTAAGATCAGAGGAATAGATAAATCCGAACGCGCATACCGTATCGAAGAGGCCTTGGATCTGGTAGGCATGCGGCAATTTATGGATACGCCTGCAGTTAATCTCTCTGGGGGAGAAAGCCAGCGGGTAGCCCTGGCAAGAGTGCTGGCATTAAAACCGTCGGTTCTCTTATGCGATGAGCCGACTTCAAATGTTGATGCAGTCAATCAAACGATTATCATTGATCTACTGAAACAACTAAACAAAACAAAGCGAATGTCCATCATATTTACTTCCCACAACAGCAACCTGGCTTCAAATCTCGCTCATCATACGATTCAGCTGGATCAAGGACAACTAATCGATGCAAGGAAAGAAAATCTTTTTCCTGTCTTCCTGCGACGGGATTCTAATGGCAGATTTTTTTGCAGTTTACATACTGACTTGACCCTGGCTCTGTCATGCGAAAACCAGAAACTTACAGTGTACAAAAGAGTCCTGGCTTCTATTAACCCTTGGTTTATAGTCTTGATTTCCTACGATGAAAAATTGCCGGAATGCAATGTTTTAAGAGGAGTTATTCGCAAGATTGAGCTGGAAAACGAAAATATTCATGTCGTAGTGGAAGCCGGCTTATTCTTTTCTTTGCTGATGACGAAAAAGAAGTACATGGAAAGTAAAATCCTGGTGGGTAAAGAAATAATGTTTCATATACCCCCCGATAAGATTAAAGTTTTAACGGTTAGACAGTAACCTATCAATAAGTTCAGGCACCTTATGCATTTCCCCCTTTGAAAAAGGGGGATTGAGGGGGATTTCCCCATTTTTTCCCTAATTTTTTTGAGAAGTTGCGCCAGACATATTTAACCTGTTCAAAATTGAAGGTTTTCAAACAGGTGCCAGGTAGAGTTAATATGAATCAAATAAATTTGCTAAAAAAACTTTCAAAATTTTTATCCTATATTTTAGGACATTGCCCCAATGAGTTCGGCTTGGTCCTTGATCAGGACGGATATGTAAAGATCAAGGAACTTTTAAAGGCGGTTCATGAGGAAGATGGATGGAAGTATGTTCGGAGGAAGCACATAGAGGAAATTCTTGTTTCCCTGACAAATCCGTCCATTGAAATAAATGATAATTATATTCGTATGAAAAACCGTGAAAATCTGCCGAAACATCTTCCGGCTCAAAACCTTCCGAAGCTGCTTTATACATGTGTGCGAAGAAAGGCTTATTCTGTAGTGGTAGGCAAAAGGATATTCCCCCTGGATCACCGGCAGGTTGTCTTGTCATCAGATAAAGATATGGCTGAAAGAATTGGAAAACGAAGAGACTTGCAACCGGTTACGCTTACCGTCCATGTTCAAAAATCAGTCGATAAAGGAATAGTCTTTTATCAGGCAGGAAAACTTCTATACCTCTCTGAATCCATCCCTGCGGACTGTTTTACCGGTCCCCCTTTGCCTAAAGAAAAACCAGAAAAAACAAAAAAAGAGAAAACAGAAGAATTAAAACAAAATAAAATACATGGCAGCTTTATCCTGGAGTTGGAAAATAACAAAGGGCGCAAAAAGGATATTTCCTGGAAAAAGAGTAAAAAAAGAATGAGAAAGCAAAAACAAAAAGTTTGGCCGGATTGAAAGAGCCGAATTTTTTCTGTATCGCCTGACAAAAAAAAATTGACAAATTTTTCTATTACTGATAATCATCTGGGCACCTTAATGGTTGAAAATTGAAGCTATATATTGGGAAATAACTTCCGGAGACCTTTGGAAATGAAAATACTCAATTTTGCTTACGTTCAAGCGTGCCTGCCGCGGCGCAGGCAGGTGCAGAAATTGGGCGAAAGGAGCATTTTGCAAAGGTTTTGCTCTAAGGGGGCCGTTAGCTCAACTAGGCAGAGCACCTGACTCTTAATCAGTAGGTTGAAGGT
>CAZRLQ010000039.1:0-12526 GCA_964600725.1 uncultured Desulfobacterales bacterium | reverse complement strand
TACGATACCGCTCATCATTTCGATTCTTATGAAAATAGGTGTTCAGCAAGTCATTTATTTGTGCAATATTCCATCTTACCGAAGAATTATCCTGTTAGGAAAGGTCGTACTTATCTGCCGGATAGCGGTAAAAAACATCCGGGAGGTGACATAGAAAGAGCGTACGATCTATTGATCATTCAATGGCTGGATCACATGTTATACTTGAAAAATAATTATCCTTGCCTCTTTTTGCCCGCTCACAGGACAAACCCGTTTGATGAAAAATCATCTCTTGTTATAGAATAAATCAATTGAAGATCCGCTATTTCCAAACAGCCTCTAAAGATGGCCTGAAGTTGAGATACGAAAGTAAAATAGACAGAGGGGAAATATGAGCACACATACATCCGATTGTTATGGGCACAAAAATTTTTGATAAAGGGATGATGACTTACCAGCATGGATATGGCGAGCCTTATACCATACCTATTTACTGCTGGTATTTAGAAGGCGGAAATAAAAAAATTCTTGTTGATACCGGTGAAATGAACCCTGTAAAATCAGAAACAAGAGAAAAATCAATAGGTGGAAAAATTTACGGTTTTGAAGAGGGGCTTAGCCTGTGGGGCCTTCATCCCAAGGATATCGATATCGTTATCCATACACATCTTCACAACGACCACTGTGAAAACGACTATAAATGTGAAAATGCCCTGTTTTATGTGCACAAGAAAGAGTTGGAGAGGATTCACGATCCTCATCCTTTGGACTTCAGATATCTTGAGGATTACATCACGGACGTAGAAGAAGCGGGTCAGATAAAAATCATCACCGGGACCACGGAGATAATAGCCGGAATTCAAGCTATACACACACCAGCACATACCGAGGGCGGACTTTCGATTATTATTGAAACTTCCAGGGGAAAAGCGGTTATCACAGGCTTTTGCACAATCATGGAAAATTTTTATCCTTCCAAAGAGATAACAGCAATGGAGATGGATGTTATTCCGCCGGGCACCCTTGTCAATGTATACGAGGCATACGAGATATCATGCTGAAAATAAAGAAGATGGCGGATATTCTCATCCCGCTGCATGAGCCTGGATTTGCATCTGAAGATACCGTATGAACTCGGCACTCAGATTGAGATGTAAGAATTAATTTTTGAAAACTAAAGAATTTATCTATTTACAATAACCTTTGATATTGATAAAGATTGAATTGTTTAGGTGTAATGTCTTTTAATGCAATATCAACCATTCAGCAAAAGGAGCCGCATATGCTTAATAATAAGATAAGCTGTATTATGCTGGTCTTGATCGCCGCAATCGCATTGTCGGGATGTGCACTAACCATGACGCCGGCTACAGGATTTGTGTATAGTGATATCAAAGGGCCTTATCATGCTACGAGCAATACATTGTACACTAAATGCGGGACATCTGAAGCTACTTCTATTTTGGGCATTGTAGCACTTGGTGATGCCAGCATTGATACCGCTATGAAAAATGGCAGAATAACAAGAATTCACCATGTGGATTATCACACCAAAAATATTTTATCGCTTTATTCTGTATTGACGGTTTATGTATACGGAGACTGATCAGTAACTTGTCTGTTGTTTCCAGTAAGACATTCGCCTAAACATTATTTGTAGAGCCTGCCGCAACCTCCTTTGCCTCCGGCCAACCTCCGACACTTTTTTACCAGCGTCCCCACGCAGGCAAACTTAATGCTTGGCCAGACAAATTTAATCAGGATATTTTAATTATTTTGCCCCTGTTGCTTATAACCACTTTTTCAATCGGAACAGTTACTCCTGCTTTTTCCATTGCCTTGCTTAAAATTCCAGGAAATCCGCTGCAGCATGGAACTTCCATGATAAGACATGTTATATTTTTAATCCCCGCTGTTTTAAAAATCTGTACAAATTTTCCAACATAGCTTTCCTTGTCATCAAATTTCGGACAGCCGATCATTACAGCCCTGCCTTTAAGAAAATCTTTATGAATTGCAGGGTAGGCAACAGGGACACAGTCTGCCGCCACAAGAAGGTCAGCGCCCTTAAGAAACGGAGCATCAGGTGGAACAAGTCTTATCTGAACAGGCCAGTGTGAAAGAACCGACTCTTCAGACGCAAGTGTAACAGGTTTGTTGGCAGACCGGCATGTTGTTTCCATTGAAAAATCCTGAATATGTGTTAAGGTGCAGCCGCACGCGAGAGTTTTTTCTTCAGGTGCACTTTTTTTCATATTTTCAAGATGTTTTTCAACAGCATCTTCATCAAATTCATCAGCATCCCGCTCAATTATTTTGAGCGCCCCTTGCGGGCAGTCTCCAATACATGCGCCAAGACCGTCACAAAGATTGTCTGAAATCACTTTGGCCTTGCCGTCAATAATTTCAACAGCACCTTCAGCACATGCTATAACGCACTGGCCGCAACCATCACAAAGTTCTTCATCAATATCGATTATTTTTCTTTTTATTTTCATTATAACACCTCATTAACAGCATTTAAGACATGATAACCCACATTTCGCTCTTTGCTCTCTAACTATTTGAATTTATTAAACACTAATATTCAGATATATAAAAAGCATCAAAAAACCTGCTTAATTTTTAAAGTGCTACAGAGACAAGCGAAATGCAGGTGATAAAAATTTTTGTTATATTTTTATTTTAATAAAACTTTTCTGGCTTGATCTTTGCCGGAATCGGTCATGAATGATTTTTTTATAATTCTTTCAAGTTTTTCAGCGCTTATGGATTTATCTTTATGGTTATCCTCTATGTTTGCGATAAGATCGGCATCATAAATCACCTTGAAATTGATAGTCTCTTCCTTTCCCGGATGATGATGGTGCCCTATAATATCACATACCTCTTCTATAAGTTCATCTCTGGCGCCGAGCTTTTCCAGTATTGACCGCGCTATGGGCGGGCCTTCTAACTCCTGGTATTTTGGCGCATTGCTGTTATATCTTTTTTCAGCTTCAGGAATTCCTATATCATGAAGATATGCGGCGGATAAAATAACTGCGAGATTCTCAGGACTCTCGACTTTAGCGATTCGTTCCGCGTATCTGGCTACACGCGAGGCATGGCTGATTCTTTTAAAGTCGGTCTTAAAATACCGCTTCATTTCAATTGCCACCCGATCTTTTAACAGATCTTCCTTTTGTGCCAGGAGTTCGGGGGGAAGGTTGCCTATGCACTGCTCGGCAAACTTGCAATATGAAGCGCACCCGAAATCCATTTCAGGATTAAGGAATCTGTGCCCGCAATTTGGACATTTGCGGGTTGTGTCATCTTTGAAAAATTCCACTGTTTTACCGCATTCAGGACATTTTGCATTAAAGATGGCTCCCGGTTTCCAGTACATTGTATCTTGACCTGGGCATTTCATAATTTTCCCCCATTCTCCTGATATCTCTACTTTCCTTCCATCATCGCCTTAATATCTGCTTCTACCGTGTCTATTGGTTTAATATCAAAATTTTCTACGAGAAGATTAACGACATTCGGCGACAAGAAAGCCGGCAGAGTCGGCCCAAGACGAATGCCTTTAACACCAAGAAAAAGAAGAGCCAGAAGAACTGCCACTGCTTTTTGCTCATACCAGGCGATATCGAATGAAATCGGCAAATCGTTAATATCGTCAAGCTCAAACACTTCTTTCAGCTTCAGGGCAATTACTGCGAGTGAATAACAGTCATTGCACTGGCCTGCGTCCAGCACCCTCGGAATTCCGCCGATATCACCAAAATCAAGCTTGTTATAGCGGTATTTTGCACAACCTGCCGTTAGAATCACAGTATTTTCCGGCAAATTTTCGGCCACTTCAGTATAGTAACTTCTCGATTTATGCCGTCCGTCGCACCCCGCCATAACCACAAAGCGTTTGATTGCCCCTGATTTTACCGCGTCTACCACCTTGTCGGCAAGAGCGATAACCTGGTTGTGGGCAAATCCGCCGATAATTTTGCCGGTTTCAATTTCAGTCGGAGGGTCACATTTTTTTGCCAGTTCAATAATTTCGGAAAAATCCTTTGAACCTAGTTCCGGCCTGTCCGGAATATGTTTTACATCAGGATACCCTGTCATTCCGGTAGTAAAGATTCTGCCTTGATATGTATTATCCTTTTTAATGGGAATAATACAGTTTGTAGTCATAAGGACAGGCCCGTTAAAGGATTCAAACTCCTTGTTCTGGTGCCACCATGAACCACCGTAGTTGCCCACAAAATGATCATACTTTTTAAACGCCGGATAGTAATTGGCGGGAAGCATTTCGCCGTGGGTATATACATCTACACCGGTACCTTCGGTCTGTTTTAAAAGTTCTTCCATGTCCTTAAGATCATGACCGCTGATCAAAATCCCGGGATTTTTTCCAACACCGATATTTACTTCAGTTATCTCAGGATTGCCGTAAGCAGATCTATTTGCTTCATCTAACAGAGCCATTGTATTTACTGCGGCCTCTCCGGCCTTCATTACAAGAGCGACCATATCATCTACTGATAAATCTTTTGTTGTGGATGCCAGGGCTTCCATTAGAAAATCGTAGATCTCTTCTTTCTCAAATCCCAAAAGAGCCGCATGATCCGCATATGCGGCAATACCCTTTAAGCCGATGATCAAAAGCTCCCTTAAAGAGCGAACATTTTCATCTTCTGTTGAAAGAACGCCCACAGATTTTGCTTTTTCATTAAAATCGGCCACATTATCTGCAAACCATATTGCGCAATGATGGAGTTTTTCATCAAAATCTTTTTCATTTTTCTCTTTATATGCAACCAGAAATTTATTTTTAAGCGTTTCCCTTTGTTTTAAAGCCTTTTTGATCATAGCGACAAACCGGTCATTATCCCAGTTAGTGTTGGTGATTGTCGCAAAAAGCGCCTGCGCTACAAAGAGCCAGGTTTCTTTATCATGGATACCAAGCTCTTTTGCTTTTTCACCGTAAACAGCTATGCCTTTTAACACATAGATTAAAAGATCCTGCAGGTTTGCGGTCTCTTCCGGTTTTCCGCAAACACCCTTTACCGTACAGCCTCTGTTTTTGGCTGTCTCCTGACATTGAAAACAAAACATAATTTTATCCTCCATTGTTAATTGTTATTTGCAAACCATCTTCCTCGCTTGCTTTTTTTTGCCTTTGATTGTAATTTAATTTATCAGGCATTTGTTTACCTTGACTTATGTCAAAAGTTGAAAAAAATTTTTTAAAAAAACGAAAAAAAGGACGGTTATCCGTATTTAAATGGAAAAAATTTTATCTGTTATTTCAAGCGTTCCTCTTTTTAAGGGGCTTCCGCAAAACCAGATTGAAAAGATTGGAAAGATAGCTGTCAGAAAAGATTGTAAAAAAGGATCAACAATATTTTCTGAAGGTGACAAGGGGAACGGTTTTTATATTGTGGCAACCGGAAGGGTAAAAATTTACAAAATTTCTCTTGAAGGGAAAGAACAGATACTGCATATTTTCGACAGGAGCGAGCCTTTTGGCGAAGTTCCGGTTTTCAGCGGCAGCATATTTCCCGCAAATGCACAGGCCATTGAAAATTCCAGCCTTATCTTTTTCCCAAGGGATGCTTTTGTCAGGTTTATATCTGAAAACATACCGGTTGTCATGAATATGCTTGCTGTGCTTTCCATGCGTTTGCGCCAGTTTACGGTTCAGATAGAAAATCTTTCATTAAAGAATGTTCAGGGACGCCTTGCAGGTTACCTTCTGTTTTTGGCAAAAGAGCAAAGAAGTGAAAATTTGATTCATCTTAACATTTCAAAAGGACAGCTTGCAAGCCTTCTTGGAACAATACCCGAAACCTTGTCAAGAATTTTTTCCAAGATGAATAAATTGGAACTTATTGAAGTTGAAGGACGTAAAATAAAGGTTTTTGATTTAAAAGGGCTGGAAGAGTTGTCAGAGCATGGGAAAATATAATCATTTTTTGATCTGTGCAGCTAACTATCAGCTGTCAGCCATAAGCTTTTAGCGGCTAACTGTCAGCTTTTGGATAAAACGGTTTTCAACATCCTCATTGTTTATCAGAAGGGGAGATTCTATGGTATCAGTGAACGTGTGCTGCGATATAAGATAAAAAAAGCCGGTGTTCGTAAAGGAGCGTGAGTGCCCTGCTTCAGAGGCTTAGATAAATCCGCATTCCCTGGAACTTGTAGCATATGTTCTGGAATAACGAATAGTTTCTCTAAACCAGACAGGTGCGGCTAATGCCATAATAATATCGTTATATTCTTTTTCACGCTGAACTTTAGAAAATTTCTTATTTTTTGTGTTAAGCTCTATTTTGCAGTTTTTAAGTTCTTCTATTAAATTATCTGCAAACGGTGCTTCTTTATCAATAATTAAGCGTTTCTGTTCAAATACATTTAACAGATTGACCATAAGATCATGCCTGGAGACATAATAATTGTTTCCCAGGCCAATCTCCTGATTCTCTTTTCTCCAGCCGTTTTCACTATTTTTAATTGATATCCCTTCTACAGATATTTTTCTTTTTCTGAGACCGTCTATTTGACCGGCTTCGATATTTGTAAAATCAATAACGATTTTTGGATGCGCCTTAACATTTTTAGCCGGTCTTCTGTCCTGACTAAAAATTCGTTTTTTAACTATAAGTTGTTGATCATTATAAAATTTTACAATCTGCTTCTCAATTTCAAAAAAAATTGTGCCTATGGGAAATCGTTTGATTGTTTTTACCTGATAATGTTTTTTTACATTTTTTAATAATTGTTTTAAAATAATAATCGTTGTTTGATCTATATTTTCACCACAATATATGCCTAAATAAAACATAATATAACCTTGATGTCTTATCCTCTAAAAATTAGCAAGTGCCGTCCATAAATGGCTATTTATGGACGGACACCAGCAAAAAGCGTGTAGGAGAACCTTTAACTCTTCCATAGATCAACATCTATCAGACCGAGTCTTGCCGCATACCGTATTAATTCCAGAGTGCTGTGAATATCCAGCTTGTTCATGATGTTTGCCCTGTGATTTTCAACTGTTTTGGGACTGATGAAAAGCTTTTTCGCGATCTCTTTTGTAGAAAAGCCCTCAGCCAGAAGGCGCATGACCTGCTGCTCGCGAGGTGTAAGTCTTCCATAAGCTGTATCCGTGATTCTTGACGTCTTTACATCTGATTCCATAAGATTTTTAGCCACCATATGAGAAAGAAAAGGATCCAGGAAATATTCGCCCTTTGATACAGATTTAAGACATTCAATCAGTCTTTCCGCCGCCGATTCTTTAATAACATATCCTTTAGCACCGGCTCGGAAGGCATCGATTATATAATCGACCTTGGAATGCATGCTCAATATCATAATGTGTGTCTTTGGCAGAATGTCTAATATTTTGCGTGTAACCTCCATACCGTTTTGATCCGGAAGCGACAAGTCCATAACCACTATGTCGGGTTTGAGATCTATTGCTTTCTTGATCCCTTCTTTCCCGTTTTTCGCTTCTCCGATCAGATTGAATAGGGATTGACGTGCAAAAAGCGATTTGATACCTTCCCTGAAAAGGGGATGATCATCTATAATTAAGACTGTTTTCTTTTTGCCCAATGTTTTCTTCCTCAAAAGGAATCTCTATCACTATTTTGGTCCCCCCCATGGGACGGGATTTAAGACTCATCTTTCCATTAAGATGAGCAACCCTTTCCTTCATGGACAAAAGTCCCATCCGTTTTTCATTAAATGCACTATCTATACGATTAATAACATTAAATCCTATACCATTATCTTCTATGCGAAGAATAATATCAGGAAAGGAAACGACTAATCTAATAACGACACGGGTTGCCCGGGCATGTTTTTTTATATTGTTAAGAGCTTCCCGAATCAGACGGAAAAGGATAATCTCGGTATTAAAGTCTAATTTTATCTCATCCATACCTCCGGAAAAAAAATCGACTTCTATATTATGTTCTTCAGAAAATTCCTCACAGCATCGGATAACGGTCTTCACCAGTCCCAGCCGGTCTAAATCAACCGGCCGCAGGTCATAGGCCATTTCCCGTACATTCATGATGATTCTATTTGTCATCTGTGAAAGTTTGGAAACAGTCTCTCTGGTTTTAACAGAGGCATCAGGCTGATCCATCAAAAGGGTGTCAATGCTGATTTTCAGAGTGGAAAGGTCTTGAGCCATATTATCGTGCAGATTAAAGGCAAGGCGTTGCCGTTCCATCTCTTGTGTCTTAACCAGCTGCCTGGAAAGTTTTTTTATACGTTTTTCAGCTTTTTTCCGTTTGCTGATATCTTGCAGCTGAACCAGATAACCGTTAAAAGAGTTTTTCTTATTTAAGCTCAGCCATCTGGTAGATACATTCACCTCAAGAAAAATGGTTCCCGATTTTTTTGTTTTATATAAATCTTGCTTCTTGATCTTCTCAAAATTATAGGGTGTTTCGTAATTAACGGTTTCCCCCCTGATAAGTTGCGTTTTAACTCTATCTGGAACATTTGGGTTGTCAAAAAGTCTGAGACCTATTACATCAGCAAGATTAGCAATGCCGAATATATTTAAGCAGGATCTGTTGGCATCAACAAGTTGACATTTTGGATTAAAAAGAGCGATTCCAATGGGTGATTCTTCAAAAATTTTTCGAAATTTTTCTTCACTCTCCCGCAAGGCCGTTTCCATCTGTACCCGCTTGCTGATATTTCTGTGAAGACCGCGGTATCCCAATAGGTTGCCCGTTTTATCGAAGAACGGAACAGCATTTGTTTCCAGAATCAAACTATTTCCGTTTTTTTGATCAATACGGTTTTCAAAATCCAAAACCGGTTTTTTAGCCTGCATGGCTTGTAAAAATCTATTTTTAAGAATCACTCTCCTCTCTTCAGAGAAAAAATCATAAAATTTTTTACCTATTATCTCATCGAGGGGATAACCTGAAACTTTTTCTCCCCCTGAGTTGGAATAGGTATATCCGCCTTGCGCATCTATCTCCCATATCCAGTCTGATATTCCATCAGCGAGATCCCGGAACCGGTTTTCTGATTTTCTAAGGGACTCCTTCAGATAATCCCAGGCTTCCTGTTTCATAGCTTTAACGGCAACTTTTTTATTCCCCCCGCCAGTTATCATAATAACAGGAATATCGCTCCCCTTCTCGTCCAAAATTCCCAATAATTCAACACCATCCATATCAGGCAATATACATTCGGTAATAATAATATCGGGATCAATTACATTAAATTTTTCAAGGAAAGCGCCTCCCCTTTGGAAATGATAAATTGATATATCGGGGAAGACGTTTATAATAGCTTGTTTCATTAAAATAAAATGAGCTTTTTCATCTTCGATAATGACGAATTTTAATGGTTTCAAAAATAGTACCCCCTCAAAAAATTTGCCGGTGCTGACATAAGGAGAGACCTTTGGAAAATGCTCAAATTCGTTCAAATTCAAGGGCGAGTTTAAGTAAAATTATTTTTTATTTTATAGCTGATGATAAGTCAAGAGCGGTTATTGTTAACTCCGAAACTAACCTTATTTTTTGACAAAAACATTTTGCAGATGTATAAATGGTTGATCAAATTTGTCTGCAAAACAGACGCCTGCGGGGCTTAACCCTCTCTTTATAACTCAAAATGTAAGCAGCCGGTTTATTCATGGAAAGAATAATATCTAACAAAAAAAATCTGGAATTAATATTAAATAACCTTGAAGAAGGCATTATTGCCCATGACCTAAATAGGCGTATATTCTTTTTTAACGATGTAGCGGAAAGGATAACCGGTTACAGCAAGGAAGAGGTTATCGGGAAAGATTGTCATGATGCTTTTGGCGGGCCACTGTGCGGTGAGCATTGCGCTTTTAAAGATGATGATACGATTTCCGCCGGCAAAGACAGGTATATTAAAGATAAATATATTTTAAATATTCTGTCAAAAAATGGCGATCCGCGTCGTATTGAAATGTCTGTTATATCTATGAAAGATGAAAATGACGATTTTTTCGGGGTGCTTTCTTCGTTTACAGATCAGACGGATCTGTTTAATCTTCAATTAAGAGCTGACATGCTTACCAGTTTTGCAAATATAATCGGCAATGACGGCAAGATGCTCCAGATTTTTCAACAAATCCGGGATGTTTCAGGCTATGATTATCCGATCAATATTTCCGGTGAAACAGGTACAGGGAAAGAACTTGTTGCAGTAGCGATCCATAACGAAAGCCGCAGGGGTGGCGGTATGTTTGTTCCCATAAATTGCGGGGCACTGCCGGAAGGTCTTATTGAAAGTGAGCTCTTTGGACATGTAAAGGGGGCTTTTTCCGGTGCTATCCGTGATAAAAAGGGGCGTTTCGAACTGGGGGATAAAGGAACAGTATTTCTTGATGAAGTTGCCGAACTTACCAAGTTCATGCAGATAAAGCTGCTCAGATTTTTACAGGAAGGAAGGTTTGAAAAGGTCGGCGGTGAAAAGACAATTTCAGTAGACGTCAGGATTATCAGTGCAACCAACAAAGATCTCAAAAAAGAGGTGATGCAGGGCAGTTTTCGTGAAGACCTTTATTACAGACTCAATGTCATACCGATATATATTCCGCCGCTTCGTGAACGAAAATCCGACATCCCTCTTCTTGTAGATCATTTTTTAAAGGATTTCAAAAGAACTGATGATAGAAAACCGCCCAGAATCTCAAAGCAAGCCATGTCATTGCTTATGGATTATAAATGGCCGGGCAACGTAAGGGAACTACAAAATGCGATCCGGTTCTCCATTGTAAAATGCAGCGACAGAATAATTCTGCCCAATGATCTTCCTTTAGAGATAAAGGGTCTTAAAAACATTGAAAATAGACGCGGACCTGTAAAAAAATTGAATGCAGCCTCGGTAAAGTCGGCTTTGAAAAAAACAGGAGGCAACAAGGCTAAAGCCGCCAAGCTTTTAGGCGTAGGAAGAGCTACCCTGTATCGTTTTCTTGACGAATATCCGGAAGTTTTGCGGGAAGTAATTATGTGAAGTAATTATGAATGATGAATTCCGCTTATTTATGATAATGGGCGGAACACATAAGCGCAGCATAAATTCAATATTTATTTCCATGCTTTGTTATGTCAGCTAAAGCCCTGACCATTTTGACGGTTACGATTGGGGATAATCTTGCTTTTCGCTGCATAAAAATCTAAAAAAGGCCGTTTGGAATGAACATGCAAACAGAACATAAAATTATCAAAGGCGATAGCCGGTGCATGAAAGAACTTCAAGACAGATCGGTTCATCTTGTAATCACTTCTCCTCCATATTGGCAATTAAAGGATTATGGGTATGATGAGCAAATCGGATTTAATGACACCTATGAAAGCTATATTAATAATTTAAACCTTGTTTGGAATGAGTGCTATCGCGTACTAAATAACGGTTGCAGGCTTTGCGTCAATATTGGAGATCAATTTGCCCGTTCCGTTTATTATGGAAGATATAAAGTTATTCCAATAAGAACTGAGATCATAAAATTCTGTGAAAGTATTGGGTTTGATTATATGGGAGCTATAATATGGCAGAAAAAAACAACAACAAATACTACTGGTGGAGCCAGTATAATGGGAAGTTTTCCATTTCCTCGTAATGGCGTCCTCTCAATCGACTATGAGTTTATTTTATTATTTAAAAAACTTGGTACTCCTCAAAGGCCTGATAAAAAGCTTAAAGAATTATCAAAAATGACAAAAGAAGAATGGAAGGAGTATTTCTCCGGACATTGGAACTTTGGAGGCGCAAAGCAAGATGGACATATTGCGATGTTTCCTGAAGAACTTCCTAAAAGATTAATTAAAATGTTCTCGTTTGTCAGCGATACGGTCCTTGATCCATTTCTTGGCAGTGGAACGACCACCCTAACTGCTAAGAATCTCGGCAGAAATTCTGTTGGTTACGAGATCAACCCTGAATTTATTCCTTTTATCAAACAAAAGTTGCAGGTTAATCAATCAGAGTTATTTGGGGCTAAATATGAATTTATAACACAGGGGGTAGTCGATACGGATTTTGAACAAGAAATTAGTAATCTTCCATATATTTTCAAAGACTTTCATGCCTTTGATAAAAAAATTGATCCCAAGAAATTACAATTTGGATCAAAGATTGACAAAAACTCGAATCAGAGAGAAAAATATTACTCTGTTAAAAAAATTATCAGTCCTGAACTTCTTGTGCTTGGCAACGGCTTAACTATCCGTCTGATTGGAATAAAGGAAGATAGAGCACTAAATGGGGAGAATGCAGTTGAGTTCTTAAAAATAAAAACAAAGAATCAGAAAGTATTTATGAAATTTGATAGAGAAAAATACGATAGCGACAATAATTTGCTTTGTTACTTATACCTCAAAAACAAGACTTTTTTAAATGCTCACTTAATAAAAAAAGGGCTTGCCTTGGTTGATGAGCGGGCTGAATACAGATACAAAAATAAATTTTTAACCTTGAGGAAACAGGGTTCAGGGAAAAAGAAAAGAATTTATAATACAGAAGTAATTGATCAGATCAT
>CAZRLQ010000038.1:0-12620 GCA_964600725.1 uncultured Desulfobacterales bacterium | reverse complement strand
TTTGAAGACATCATTCATGACGGCCTTGGGCATGGGAATCTCTAATGGCAAAACGCAATATAGAAACCTCAACTTGTAGGCTTTTGCAGTATATGCTTGCCCGCTTGCGATAAGATTACCTTTTTTTTCAAATTATAACAGATAGTTCCAATAGCCTTAGCACAATGAAACTTTCACAAATTGTTAAAATTCTTGATGCTTCTGTTTTATCAGGCGAAAAATATTTGGAGAAAGAGATTCAGACAGTTGGCGGAAGCGACTTGATGAGTGATATTCTTGCCGGAATTTCCAAAGGGTGTGTTTTTATGACGGGATTGACAACTGTACAGGTTATCAGGACAGCTTTGATTGCCGGTGTAGGTGCTGTGATTTTTGTTCGAGGCAAAAAGGCGACCAAGGAAGTAATTGATATGGCGAGGGCAAATGAAATTCCGTTGTTATCGACTCCATATTCCATGTTTGTTTCCTGCGGCAGGCTTCACGCTCAGGGAATGAAAGGTCTTAATGGTTCCAGGTGAAAGATTCGAAAAGGCAAATTTTTTATATATCTTTATCTCGAACAGACTATCTCGTTTTTGGATGAATACCATACGAATTTAAAGATCGTTGCTTCAGGAAGTTTCAATCTTTTCCAGGAAAAAATATTATGACCGCCTTAATAAAGTCCTACCATATAAAAAAAAGGGATTTTATCCGTGCCGGGGAGGCCTCTATTAATGTTCAGAACTTACTGAAGTCATTAAGCTTTGATTCCAACCTGATTCGCCGTGTCGCCATTTGCGGATACGAAGGTGAAATGAATGTCGTGATGCACGGAGGAGACGGGCTCTTGTCTGTTGAGATCAACAGTGGAAAAATAGTTATGGTTATATCAGACAATGGAGCTGGGATTGAAGATATTGATCTGGCCATGCGGAAGGGGTTTTCTACTGCGTCCGATGAATACCGTAAAATGGGCTTTGGAGCGGGAATGGGCTTGCCGAATATGAAGAAAAATGCAGACATTTTTAACATCGAGTCGGAAAAAGGAAAGGGCACCGAGGTTCGAATGATTTTTTCCATGCGTAAAGAAGGAGGTTAAGACTTGGATAAGGATATCCCGACCTCATCTTATGTTGATTTTGATAAAGACCGCTGCATTGCTTGTGTCCATTGTGTCAGGTCATGCCCGACAAAGTCCATCCGCATAAAAGGGGGAAAATCCGTACACCTGGTGGATCATTGCATAGGGTGCGGGGAATGTATCCGTGTTTGCCCTACAGGTGCGGTCAGCGCTGTTACCAGTAAATTGGCATCTCCGGAAAAAGAAGAGATTTCCGTGGCTCTTGTATCACCTGTTCTTTTTGCCCAGTTTCCTGGAATAATGCCTGCAGAGGTGCTTCAGGGACTGAAGCAGATGGGATTTCAGCATGTTGTCGACATGTCGTATTTCCTGGAACTATTTTTGTGCGCCGCCGAAGAATATATTATAAGGAACCGGACAACCCGCAAATCTCCATGGCCCCTTATTTCTCCGGTCTGTCCTGTTGTGGTTCGACTTATTGCGTTTAAGTTTCCAAGTCTTTTGCCGAATATTCTTCCCATTATAAGGCCGCTTGCGCTCATGGTCAGGGAAGTCAAACAATTGATCGCCCGCCAATATGGAGTAAAGGAGAAATCTGTTGCCCAGTATTACATAAATCCCTGTCCAACCATGCTGGCTCCAAGCCGAACCTCCATAAAGCAAAAAAGACTTTATGTCGGCAGAGCTCTGGGAATCAATGATGTGTATGCTGAATTGAATCGACAGATCGAGAAGATAAAAAGTTCCGATGCGCCGCATTTTCAAAAAGATCTTTTTGATCACGGTACTACCGGAAGCAGTCTGATTTGGTGCCTTTCAGGCGGAGAGATCGCTAATATGAATATAGAACATGCTCTTGCTGTCTCTGGTTTGAAGGAAACCATTACCTATCTTGAAAAGATTGAGATGGGTCTTTTTAAAAATATAGAGTATATTGAATTCAGAACCTGTCCTGAAGGATGCTTAGGGGGAACCCTTACAGCCATTGACAAATACCTGGCAAAAAGCGTTGTTCAGAAAATGATCATAAAATGCGGTATAAAGAAAAGGGTATCACGGAAAGATATGCTTCAATCTTATGAAGAAGGATGGTTTTTGCCGGAAACCAGCACTTTGAGACTGGAACGGTTGTTTGGTGAAGAGAAAGAACCTTTATCTATCGATTCGCTTCATAAAATTGAAAAAATTCTGGCGATGATTAAGGGAAAAGATTGTTCTGCCTGTGGTGCACCGGACTGCAAAACATTTGCAGAAGATGTTGTAAGAGGAAAAGCTTCGTTAAATGATTGTCTTGTTATACGGGCACGCGGAAAGAGAGTAACTCCTGAAACAAGCGATTAGCTATTAGCCGTTGACTGTTAATCAGGATGATGAAAATCGGCTGTTATAAAAAAATTGTTGCGGTCTTGTTTTTTATTCTACAAATCAATCCGATCTGTCAGTTTTAAAGCGTTTGATTTTCACCATCTCAGATGTTAACTAAAAGTTAAAATCAAAGGAATGATGGATTTGACAATAAATGAACTGGTAGAGATCTTTAATTTAAATGTAGCAGCAGGCCAAAGCGGATTAAACAGACCGGTCAGATGCGGCTATTGCGGTGATCTGCTGAGCGATGTTATGGGTAATGCCCCTGCTGGATGTATCTGGCTGACTGTGCAGGGGCATCAAAATATCGTGGCCGTAGCTCTTTTGCGTGAGATAGCGGCAATTGTAATAACAGGCGGTCAAATACCCGACAAAGAGACACTCCAAAAAGCGGATCAGGAAAATATCCCTATTCTTTTATGGCCTGGCTCATCTTTTAACCTGGCTGGACAACTTTACGCTGAAGGGGTTAAAATTTCCGAACAAAAAGAGGAAATTGCCGATTAAGATCGTAACTTCTCAAAAAAGTTAAGGCAACGATGTGAAAATCCCCCTCAATCCCCCTTTTTCAAAGGGAGAAGTACATAGGTACCCTAACTTATTGAGAGGTTACGTTAAGCTCTATCTATTACAAATTAAAACGGCACAAATTAAAATGGAGCGTTAGTGATACGCTTTAAGGCTGATTTACACATTCATACATGCCTTTCTCCTTGCGGCGACCCAAAAATGAGTCCTGGAAAAATCATCGAGAAGAGTTGTAAGAAAGGCCTTGATATTATAGGTGTCTGTGATCATAATTCAATGGAAAACGCCGGTTCGGTCATGTGGACCGGAAAAAAAATGGGGATATCTGTTTTGCCAGGGATGGAAATCTGTTCCAAAGAAGAGGTCCATATCCTCGGCCTTTTTGAAAACCTGGAGCAGGCTTTATCCATGCAGGAATATGTTTATGCAAACCTGCCGGGGGAAAATCAGCCCGAAATGTTTGGGGAACAGATAATTGTCGACAAAAATGACGAAGTGATGGGGAAAAACTCCAAATTGTTAATTGGGGCTACCAGTCTGGGACTTCTTGAAATTATTGAAAAAATTCATATTTTAGGGGGCATAAGCATTGCTGCACATGTAAACAGACCCGCATTCGGTATTATCAGGCAGCTCGGTTTCATTCCAAACAACCTTGGAATTGACGGCGTAGAGGTTTCGCGCCATATTTCTATCATTGAAGCCCGCAAAAAAATATCGGAAATCAAGGGGCTGCCATGCGTGACCTTTTCTGATGCTCATTTTCCTGATGATATCGGCATTGTCTGGACGGTATTTAAAATGGCTGCTCCAAGTTTTAAAGAAATCTCCCTTGCTCTGAAGGGCAAAAGGGGCAGAATGATAGAGGTTTGATTTATTGCGAGAGATTTCTCTTCATATTATTGATATTGCTGAAAATGGAATAGATGCAGGAGGTGATCTTATCTGTATCTTTGTGGATGAAGATCGCTGCAGAAACCTGCTCACAATTAAAATAAGCGATAATGGCAGCGGTATTTCTCCTGAAATAGCCGAAAATGTGACCGATCCTTTTGTTACCTCCAGAACCACCCGCAGAATCGGATTGGGTCTTTCACTCCTTGAAACCGCTGCCAGGCGATGTGATGGTGATTTTATCATTGAATCAGAACCCGGAAAAGGAACCTGTATTACCGCAACTTTTAAATATGGCCATATTGACCGGGCTCCTGTCGGAGACATGGCGGCCTCGCTCTCTGTTTTGATGTTCGGTAATCCCAAGACCGATTTCGTCTATACCCATATTATAGACGAAAAGCAATTTAACCTTGATACCAGGGAGATCAAGAAAGAATTTAAGGTCAACTCGTTGTCCGACCCTCTGGTAATCCATCGCTTGACACAATTTGTTAAAGAAGGAATTGACCGGTTAAAAGATTAAACTGTCTTTCTCATAAGAAAGTCTTCATGTAAGATGCCGGCCAAAATAAAAAAACAGACTTCTGAGGAAAGAAAAGATGGCGAAACTTACCATTGAAGACCTAAAAAGTATTAAAGAAAAAAAATCAAAGAAAACTTTGACATATAAAGGAGATCCAAGGGTAAAGGTCATCGTACATATGGGCACATGCGGAATAGCCGCTGGAGCACGTGAGGTAATGAATGCTCTTATGGATGAGATGAATCAAACCGACAGGCAGGATATCCGTGTAATCGCTTCAGGCTGTCTGGGCATGTGCAGCAGTGAGCCGAATGTCACTGTTGAAGTAAACGGAAAGAAACCGATTATTTACCAAAGAGTAAACTCCAATAAGATGCGCCAGATCTTTAGACGGCATGTTTTACTTGAAGAGGTTCAAACCGATTTCGCTCTTGCCAGGGCAGAAGAGGAGTAAAGGTCGGACAATTTCGATGCTCTCATTTTATGTTCTTTTTATGTTCTTTGCCGGAAGCGGACGGGAACAACCATATCAGCAGCGTTATTTGACCCGCTAAATAAATACCTGTATCTTTTCGGACTGAAATACCTTGATTTTGCACCGTTCTAACTCCTGAGAGATCATGGTTAATTGAAAAATAAGAGGAGGTATCCCCCCACATGAGGAGGTATCTATGATTGATATTGCTTTTTTAAAAAATGTTGAAGTATTAAAGGGTCTGGATAATGACCAGTTAGCTTTAATCAAAAAGTGCTGCAGCGAGAAAAAATATTGGTATGGTGACAGGCTTTTCCGTGAAGGAGAAGACGCAACGAGTTTAAAAATTGTGAAAAAAGGACGAGTCGATTTACGTTTTGATTTGCCGTCTCGTTTTGCTGAGGAAGAAAACACCCTTTATTCCATATCGGAAAAGATGGCGTTTGCATGGTCAAGCCTTGTTTCACCTTATAAATACAGGCTTTCTGCTTACTGCACAACCAATACCTGTGACATTGTACAGCTTGACAAAGAATCTCTTCTTAAACTTTTTGAAGAAGAACCTGGAATCGGTTTTGTTGTTATGTCAAATTTAATTGCAGTTATTGGTCAACGGTTTCAAAGATTACAAGACACAACTATTGCTGCTCCTCTGGCCGGAGTGAAAATCACGGTTCATTTGGCAACATGCGGAATAATCGCAGGTGCTCGTGAAGTTATGACCGCTCTAATGGAGGAGATAGTCAAGTCAAACCGGCAGGGAATAGAAGTAATAAGTTCAGGCTGTCTTGGGATGTGCAATACTGAGCCGAATGTCACTGTTGAGATTGGCGGAGAAGAGCCGGTTATATACCAGAAAATGAATCCCGATAAAATGCGCAGGGTTTTTAAAGAACATATTCTTAAAGATAATATCCAGACCGATCTTGTACTGGCAAAAGATAAAACAAAGTAAAAAAGATTAGGAAGCTGTCCGAGAATGGCTATTTCCCACAATCTCTGTGCTTTCCTTGACCTTGCAAAAAAAAATTCTCATTCTCGGACAGTCTCCTGAGGAGGAAATATTCTCAAACGGCTTCTTCTAATATCTCGTAAAGATTAAAAATGAGGAGAGTTTCATGATCAGACTTGGTTTCCTGGAAAGAGTCGGTCTCTTTAAAAGGTTGAATGATGATCAGCTATCTTTGGTTAGAGAGTGCTGCGTTGAGAAGGAATACAAACGTGGAGACAAATTATTCTGCAAGGGAGAAGATGCAAAATATATCTGGATAGTTATAGACGGACTGATTGATCTGCATTTTGACCTTCCCGAAGGTTTTACCATGGAAGAAGGAGTGATATCTTCACTATCACAAACAATGACTCTTGGATGGTCAAGTATTATGCCTCCATACAAATATAAACTTTCAGCTTGCTGTACTACCAGAAAATGCAAAGTTTTAAGGCTTGATGCAAAGGAGCTGAAACAGATTTGCGAAAAGGATGTTAAAATCGGGTATCTGGTTATGGCTAATCTTGCTGCGGTGGTCAGTAAAAGATTTCACCAGTTGCAGGATCAAGTTGCTGAGCGAAGAGGGCACGATATTATGCATCGCTGGTAAACAAACAGCCCTTAAGTTATTTATATTGACGTAATGCTTGCGGCCGGAGATTTCTCTAAATTTCTCTGAAGCAATGAACGTGCCGAATGCTGATTTTAAAGAACTCAAGTACATCTAAAAATACAGCAAAGGACTTAATAATGAAAGTAGATGAAAAGCGACTTCGTCCTATATGGCTGGATAATGATTTTAAGACTGTAAAAATAATAGATCAAAGGCTTCTTCCACACGAATTTATTGTTATCGATCTAAAAAATATTGATGATATCATCATGGCTATAAAGGAGATGTATGTAAGAGGTGCCCCTCTCATAGGAGTAACCGGCGCATACGGAGTCTATCTTGCGGCTTTGAATTATTTTGGGAATTCTTCCGACGATTTAATAAATGATAGCTATATAACCGATGCCTGCTTTAAAATAAAATCGGCAAGACCTACGGCTGTTAATCTTGCCTGGGCTGTTGACAGAGTTTTGTCCAGGGTATTAAAAGCAAAAGATTCTTCGGATAAAGTCGATGCCGCTAAAAAGGAAGCTTCAGCAATCGCGGAAGAAGAATCTGAAAATTGCAGAAAGATTGGAGAATATGGTTTAAAACTGATCGATGAAATAAGCCAAAGAAAAAAAGGAGCGACAGTCAACATACTGACCCATTGTAATGCCGGATGGCTTGCATGTGTAGAATATGGCACTGCAACTGCACCCATTTATGCTGCATTTGAGAAGAATCTGGATATCCATGTATGGGTGGACGAAACAAGACCTTTGAATCAAGGAGCGCGCTTAACTGCATGGGAGCTGGGAAGACGTGGTGTGAGGCATACTGTAATAACAGATAATGCCGGAGGTCACCTGATGCAGCATAAAATGGTTGACATGGTGATAGTGGGCACAGACAGAACAACATACACAGGTGATGTTGCAAACAAGATCGGAACATACCTTAAAGCTCTTGCTGCGATGGATAATAACATACCCTTTTACGTTGCTCTTCCATCCAGTACATTCGACTGGAACTTGAAAGACGGAGTAAAGGAGATACCAATAGAAGAGCGCAATCCCGATGAAGTCAGATACGTCCGGGGGTTAAGCCAAAATGAAATAAAAAATGTTCTTATTACACCTGAAAACAGCCCTGCTGCAAATTTTGCATTTGATGTCACTCCAGCGAGACTTGTCACAGGTTTTATCACAGAAAGAGGAATCTGTAAGGCAGCGGAAAACGACATTAAACAGCTATTTTATGATAAGGTGTGAAAATTGAGAATTAGAAATTCCGATTATTCCAGCATTGTCGGAAATTGATGTCAAAAATTCGTAATTTCTAATTCGTAATTGTACAGCCCGATTATCCTGTATGCTTACAGAACTCGAAAAAAAAATAATCTCTTTAATTCAAGGCGATATTCCTGTTACAAAGCGTCCTTATCTTGAACTTGCAAATAGACTGATGATCTCAGAGAATCAGCTTTTGCAGAAACTGAAAGATCTTTGCAACCGAGGAATAATACGTCGTTTTGGCGCAACCATAAGACATCAAAAGTCAGGTTTCGAGGCAAACGCCATGGTGGCATGGCGGGTTGCTGAAGATCGTGTCGATGAAGTCGGGGAGAAGCTCGCATCTTACAGGCAGGTGACCCATTGTTACAGGAGAAATCCTTCCGATAATTGGCCATATAATATTTATACCATGATTCATGCAAAAAATGAAGATACATGTAAAGACTTAGTTAAACGTATGTCAGAAAAAATCTCTGTAGAGACTTTCACCATTCTCTTTAGTCAAAAAGAATTAAAAAAAACTTCAATGAAATATTTTCAATCAGACTGCGACAGATGATTCTTTTCACAACGACCCTTGAAAACTTTAGCTTCCAAAGCTATCAAAGTTCTCTTTAGGAACAGGGACGAAATAACTTCCATAAGTAGGCGCATAGATTTGGGTTAGGTTTGTTCGATCTTCAGTTACAAAAGTTGAAGAAATAGCGGGCTATTTCAATATTTTTGTGATTGAAAATCGGGCGAAGATGGCCTGAAGCTATGATGCTTAATTGGGGAAATTATTTCGCCCCCGTTCCTTAGGACTATGAAATTTAAGAAAATATCATATTTGCTGAACAAAACCTTGGGCTGTACAGTTGAAAACTGATGCTCCAAATATTCTTCTTGTAAATCCATGGATACATGATTTTGCCGCTTATGACTTCTGGGCAAAGCCCATAGGACTTTTATCCCTTGCATCAATACTAAGATGCCACGGATTTAACATTTCTTATATTGACTGTCTTGACCGGTTCCATCCAAAATCATTAAGGGTTGATCCCCATGCAAGATACGGCCGTGGACCCTATCTTAAAACAGAGATATCCAAACCAAAAGGGCTTGAAAAGATGCCGAGAAAATTTTCCTGCTATGGAATAAAAGAAAACTGGTTTAAAGAAGATCTCCTATCCATACCAAAGCCTAACCTCGTTCTTGTCACTTCCCTGATGACATACTGGTATACCGGCCTGCAACAGACCATATCCATCATAAGAAAAATATTTTCGAATGTGCCGATTCTGCTTGGGGGCATATACGCAAGCCTATGCTATAATCACGCAGTAAAGCATTCAGGTGCTGACAAGGTTGAAATCGGACATGGTGAGAGGTATATTTTAGAACTTGTATCTGAATATACCGGTTTCCCTGTAAAATCAAAATTTAACCCAGACGACCTCAATACATATCCTTATCCAGCGCTTGAACTTCAAAGAGAAATTAATTATGTTCCCATAATTACTTCAAGAGGATGCCCTTTTTCTTGTGCTTACTGTGCATCAAACTTTATAGATCCCGTGCGTATGCAGCGCAATCCTGATATAGTTGTGGAAGAGATCAGATATTGGCACGAAAAATACAGCGTTAAGAATTTCATTTTTTATGATGATGCACTTCTTGTGGATTCCAAGCAGCACGCTGTTCCATTGCTGGAAGGGATAATCAGGGGAAAGTTCGATATTTTCTTTCATACACCAAATGCTCTTCATATACGTGAAATTTCCAAACATATCGCAATTCTGATGTTTAGAGCCGGCTTCAAAACCGTACGCCTCGGACTTGAAACAGCAAACTTTGAAAAAAGAGGCAAACTTGATAAAAAGGTAGCGGCAGATGAGTTTATACGCTCTGTCTCTTATTTAAAGGAAGCGGGTTTCAGGAAAAAGGATATCGGTGCCTATCTGCTCGCAGGTCTACCAGGCCAGTCGACCGGTTCAATAAAAAATTCCATAAAAATTGTCAGACAATGTGAAATAACACCAATTTTAGCATACTATTCCCCTATTCCCCATACCGCGTTATGGAAAGATGCCGTTGCTTCATCCCGCTTTGACCTTGAAAAAGATCCAATATTTACGAACAATTCGATATTTCCATGTCAAAAGAAAAACTTTTCCTGGAGATCAATTTTGGATCTGAAAAATCCGGATGAGCAAAAATCTGGATGAGCATTGACAAGACAAAAAGCCTAAGAGGCTGTTTGAGAATTTTTAACATGTTTTGCAGCAGGCTGTAAATCCTATCAGACAAAAAAACTGCGCTTTTCTTGTTTGGCCTGATTCCTTGATAATAACATGAAGTAAGGTTCCCAGCGCATCTAATTTGGTTTGCCCGGCATAATTCTCCTCTACCCGCCACTAAAGAAACCCCTCCCACGATCTATCCTTATTCGTTTCGTTAACAATTGTCATTGCGATGCCAAAAAACCACCTATGATTGCCAAAATCGGCTTCAACTTTTTCTGAATCGGATCCGCATCCACACCAAAATTCTCCAAAGCTGTCGCTCCAAGCAAGAAAAGGGAACCCTTTGGCGCAAAAATCACGGGACAAGAAATACTGCCTTCAAGTCCTTCAATTTGAAAATCATAGAAACCGAGCAGTCTGGTATCCTGACGACCATCCGCAAATATCAGGTTTCTTTTTGAACATTAATTTACAAACTGAACAACCATCTGATATTGCTGATAAATAAAACCGACTGCTGCTTAAAACACGTTCTTTGTGAAATAGGGCAAAGATGGTAAAATCCCCCTCAATCTCCATTTTCCAAAGGGAAAAGCACATAAATGCCATAACTTATTAAGAAGTTACTCTGAATACAATCAATCACCTGATATAATATAGAAGAAAATGGGATATCCTATGCTATTAAATTAAAAAATTAGGAGGAGAAAAGAATAAGCTTATAGAGAGTTGCAAGTGCCTGCGAGTTGTGATGCGCCTTCGGAGGGTTAATTGACAACCCAAAGCTGCCTGAAAATTTGTATCCCTTATGTATTGGCAGAGATTTCGATGATTTGAGGCGTTGTGGTTCTTCTGGTCTTACTGTTTTTGAACTCAAACCTGGCGTACAAAAGGATTTAATTGTTTTTCCCTTCCGATGGTGGTTTCCGGTCCATGGCCCGTTAAAACTTTTACATTATCTCCCAACACAAACAGCTTGTTCTTAATACTTGATATCAGAGTATCAAAATCTCCGCCAGGAAAATCGGTACGCCCTATTGAACCGCAAAAAAGCGTATCTCCCACAAAGACATGACCGTCTGTATAAAGTGAAATGCCACCCGGCGAATGTCCAGGCGTATGAATAACTTCTAATGTGATACTGCCGAATGAAATCTTATCACCATCTTCAACAGTTAAATTCGGAGGCGGTGAATTTTCCGAAGCCAACCCAAAACTGGCTGCAGAAGATGAAATTTGACCTAACATAAAAGCATCCAGAGGATGAATTAAAATATCTGCTCCGGTTGCATCATGAAGTTGTCTGTTTCCACCAACATGATCAAAATGACCATGCGTATTTATAATATACTTTACTGTCAGCTCTGATTCCGCAAGTGACATCAGAATTCTGTCTGCTTCATCGCCCGGATCTATAACAGCGGCCTTTTTGGTCTTCTCACATCCTACAATAAAACAATTTGCCATAATAGGGCCGACTTCCAAATTTTTTATGATCAATGCTGCCTCCTGAAAATTAAGTTCTCATTTTTCTTGATCTTGCAAAAAAATTCTCACTTCCGATCAACCTTCCGGGTACTTTTTATTTCCCCTTTTTCCAGAGATAGACGAATACTGTCCAATATCCCATTTATAAAGGCACCTGATTCTTTTGCACCATATTTCTTCCCAATGTCAATTGCTTCATTTATCGTTACATTTATTGGAATATCAGGGCAATAAAGCATTTCATAAACAGCAATTCTCATTACATTTCTGTCAACACCCGACATGCGGCTTATCTTCCAGTTACTGGAAGAACGCTCAATAATTATATCGATTTCAGACTTTACAGATACAATTCCTTTGAGTAATTTCAAGAAAAAGGGAAGTATTTTTTTTGAGGGAACAAAATTTCTGCAAAAAAGATTTAATGAGTCATCAAAATTATATGAACTTTTTTCTATATAAAAGAGAGTCTGCATGACAAGCTCTCGTGACTTGCGACGAATCCCCATAATTATGACTGATCGACAACCTCAATTAAATTTGCCATTTCTACGGCAGCCATTGCAGCACTCCATCCTTTATTTCCAGCCTTTGTGCCGGCCCTTTCAATAGCCTGCTCAATATTATCAGTTGTGATAATACCCAGTATAACAGGAATTTCAAATTCCATGCCAACAATGGCAATTCCTTTGATTGCTTCTGCGCTTACGTAATCAAAATGAGGAGTTGATCCGCGAATAACCGCTCCAAGACAAATAACGGCATTATACTTGCCTTTTCCAGCCATCTTTTTTGCTATCAGCGGAATTTCAAAAGCGCCTGGCACCTTTACAATATCGATATCAGCGTCATCTGCACCGCTTCGTATCAATGCATCAACAGCGCCTTTGACAAGATTTTGAGTAATGAAATCGTTAAACCGGCTAACAACGAGCGAAAACTTCTTATCTTTGGCAAGAAGTTTACCTTCAAGAATTTTAGGCATTTAATCTTCTCCACGTTATCGTTATAATGTTATAAAGAATGATCATGAAATCCATTTCCCTGCGGCACAGTATATACTTGAGTTTTCGAAAAATAGTTTTAATGTTTGGCATTATAATTGCTTAACCCAATCTTTAGGATCCGTCCGGGAATAAATTGGACAATATAGCGCTCAGATTTAGGTCAGG
>CAZRLQ010000037.1:0-12657 GCA_964600725.1 uncultured Desulfobacterales bacterium | reverse complement strand
GTATGCCCGCGGTTTTCGTAAACCTTTATGTATACATAAAGATTCAGCATATATCTTCACAAAAAGTCGCTTAACTCAGGCATTAATTTGGAGTTGAATTACATGGCAATTTTTAACTTGAAAAAGCGTGAAATTGAATGCAAAATTGTTTATTATGGGCCTGGCAGATGTGGGAAAACAACAAATCTTGAGTATATTTTCAAGGCCTATGGAAAGCAGTCAAAAGGAGAAATGGTTTCAATCAAAACAGAAGGAGACCGAACGCTTTTTTTTGATTTTCTCCCCATTGGACTTGGGAAAATAAAAGGGTGTGAGGTAAGGGTCCAACTGTATACTGTTCCTGGCCAGGTACAATACAGTTCCACCCGAAAGCTTGTTTTAAAAGGTGTTGACGGAGTTGTTTTTGTTGCCGATTCGCTTGAAGTCAGACGGAAAAAGAATATGGAGTCCTTGCAGGATCTACAGAAAAATCTAAAAGATTATGGTTTAAATATATTAAAAACTCCGCTTGTCATTCAATACAACAAAAGGGATCTTGCCAAACAAAATATTCCATTAATGACTCTCAATCAAATGAGCAGAGATCTGAACAGACAGCTCAATGTACCGGAATTTCCTGCAAGCGCTGTTACAGGAGAAGGTGTTGGACCCACATTAAAGGAATGTATGAAATTAACCTTGCAATCACTTCAAAAACAAATTAAATGGGCACAGTAAATTAAAAATGCAAAACCGATCCGTTCTTTCCGGCAATTTGAGTTTTCTGAACTTAGGGGATCTGTTGCAGATGTTAGGCGCAAACAGAACTACCGGAGTTTTACGAATAACAAACAGATATGCTGAAGATCCAGGTCTGATATATCTGAAAAAAGGAAATCCGATAAATGCACAATTTGGTTCATTAACCGGCATTGATGCCGCCTACTCTCTTTTTGGATGTATAGATGGCGAATTTGAATTTACTCCAAAACAGATAAAAAAAGAAAAAGTAATAAAAATAAGCCGGATGAATCTGATTTTAAATGGTTTAAGCATGCTGGATGAAGGTCGAATCAAAAAGATCGGACCGGTTTCCCTTAAAAAAACATACTCCGGTTCCGTCAATAAATATGATGCCATACCTTTGGTTAAAGGGCCTTTTATAGATTATGTATATATAGTTGATGAAGAAAGATTTGCAAATAATGAAATGATTGTCGAAGAGGGAAATCATGGTAACTGGATTTGGATTATACTGGAAGGAGTTGTAGATATAGTCAAAAAAACAGATGAAGGAGAGTTAGTGATACTTAAATTAGGCACTGGAACATTCATCGGCAGCTTTTCTTCACTTTCAGTCAGGGGAAGCAGCAGAGATATTACAGCTATTGCATCCGGCAGTGTTGTTTTAGGTGTGCTTGATAAACAGAGACTTTCCAATGAGTATACTTGCATGTCCGGCAGATTTAGGAGTTTTATTGTATGTCTTGACAACAGATTAAAAAGGATTTCCAACAGAGCCAAGGAAATTTATCTAAAAAAAGATGGTTCAAAAAATTTTACAAAAAATAAAAAGTTGATAATTAAAGAGGGTGAAATACAAAAAACATCGGCTTATATGATCACACAGGGAAAAGCATTTGTTGCCAGGAAAATAAATGACGACTATTTTAATCTGCTTACTCTTTACAAGGGAGATTTTATTGGTAATATGCCTTTTATAGATATGGGACTCGAACCTTATTTTGCATCTGTTTTCGGGTCTGACAATATTATACTCAGCGAGATCGACCTTGTAGAACTTCAGCAGGAATATTATCAGCTTTCACATACATCAAAAAACATTATAGAAAATTCCGCAAACTGTATATCGGCTATGGCCATGCAAGCACTCGAATTTTACAACAAAGGCAAAATGCCTATTCTCCATACGGGGCAATAAGGAACGGGTTGACACACCTTTCGCTAATTTTCAGAGGTACAATTTAATTAATCAATTTTGTGAAGCCAAAGTGCCTGCGAGAAAGGAAGAAACGGTGAAACGGAATCTTTGCCGATGTATAAGGGATACAAATTTTCATGCAGCTTTGGGTTGTCAATTAACCCTCCAAAGGCACACCACAACTCGCAGGCACTTCCAACTCGCTCACAACATATATTTGAGTTTTCGAAAAATAGTTTTAGTGTTTGGCGTTATAATTGCTTAACCCAATCTTCAGTATCGAGTTTTGAGACTGGGAATAAGGACGAAATAACTTCTCTAAATATAAAATGCCCAAAAAATACAAAAAATTTCTGATGCCTGCGGGGGCATCCACAGGGGGCCGCCTCTGCTATTTTGCGTTAACATGCATCACGGCTCCAGGTTACGGGAGTTATTTCATCCCCGTTCCTCAGGCATTTTTCTCAACACTCATTACTTACCGCTCATTACCCTTATGCGCATAGCAAAATTTATACCATTATCTATTGTGATATAGCATCATAGTTTTTTCGAAAACTCAAGCATATAGTGTATGTTTAATTCAATAGGCGCAAAAAACTAAGGATTATTTTTTTCGCATAACCTGTCTGCGTCTGCATGTTGCAGTTGCGGCGCAGACAGGTGCACCGCACAGACAGGCGCAGAGATCAAACAAAAAGACCATAAATCAACAGACTTATTTATCTGCATAAAACAGTAATACTGCGCAAAATTTTCAGTCACTTCTGAAAGGAAATATTAATGAAACAAACCGTTTGTGAAACAGATTTCCCTGAATTAAACTTGGCTCAGAGGGGAAAGGTAAGAGATATTTATGATCTTGGAGACAATCTTTTAATAGTGGCAACCGATAGAATTTCTGCATTTGACGTAGTAATGCCTGATCCAATACCTCAAAAAGGAAAAATTCTGACTCAAATTTCCCTTTTCTGGTTTGAAGTTATGTCATCCATTATGGATAATCATTTAATTTCCAGCAGCGTAGACGATTTTCCTCGAAAATGCCGTCCCTATCTTGAAATTCTTGATGGACGCAGCATGCTGGTTAAAAAAGCAGAGCCGCTTCCTGTCGAATGTGTGGTCAGAGGTTATATAAGCGGATCCGGATGGAATTCTTATCAAAAATCCGGATGCATCTGCGGAATAAGATTATCTGACGGATTAAAAGAATCCGAGAAACTGCCCGAGCCTATTTTTACCCCTTCAACCAAAGAAGAGATCGGCAAACATGATATTAATATAGATTTTAATGAGACTGTTAAAAGAATAGGAAAACCTCTTGCAGAGAAGGTAAGAGACTTTAGTATTGCCATCTATAAAAAAGGGGCTGATCTGGCTGATAAACAGGGAATAATCATCGCAGATACAAAGTTTGAATTCGGCCTTGCCGAAAATAAACTTATTTTGATTGATGAGGTATTGACACCTGACTCATCCAGGTTCTGGCCAAAAGATTCATACAAGGCCGGCAGCTCACAACAAAGTTTTGACAAGCAGTATGTAAGAGATTATCTCCTGTCGACTGATTGGGATAAAAAACCTCCCGGCCCCCGTCTTCCGGATGAAGTCATCAAAAATACACGCGAAAAATACCTTGAAGCACTGAACAGACTTACCGGCACAAGCTATGCACTTTAGTAATAAGATAGCGCCTGTTTCGTATATCAATACCAGCGATGAAACATACAAAATCACGACCAACAGTGATATAAGCGATCTTATCAGCTCAATTAGAGATATAGGGCTGATAACCCCGCCGATTTTAACCGAAAACAATTCAGAATTTGTAATTATCAGCGGCTTCCGCCGTATCGCTGCATGTCGACAGTTACGTCTGACACATATTGAAGCCAGGATAATTAATTCCGAGACATCCGAACTTCAACGGATAAAACTTGCAATTACAGAAAATTCATTTCACAGGCAGATTAATCTGGTCGAACAATCCAGATCTTTTTGCCTCCTCTCCCCTTTTTTAAATTATAATAGTCTGGCCAGGGAAGCATCAAAACTCGGTCTGCCGAACAATCCTTCTCTTATCAAAAAAATTAAAGCGATTTGCCATCTTCCCGGACCTGTTCAAACCTGTATTCTGTCAAATATAATCCCGCTAACAGTTGCCAACGAGTTAAGCTTATTAAAAGAAAAAGAACAGATTGCATTTGCAAACCTTTTTGAAAAGCTTAAGCCGAGCCTTAGCAGACAGAGGGAAATAATTATCTATGTTAAAGAGATCGCACTTCGTGAAAAGATTTCCATTTCAAAAGTTCTTGAAGATAATTATTTAACAGAAACATCAAACAGCGAAGAGCTTGATCGAACGTTAAAAACAAAATTTATAGTATTATACTTAAAAAAAAAACGTTTTCCAGAAATAACCAGGGCTGAAAAAGAATTTAAAAAAAATTTAAGAGATTTAAAACTTGGAGCCGGTATAAAGCTGGTGCACCCAAAATATTTTGAAGGAAATACCTACTTGTTTAATCTGTCTTTCAATAATCTCCAGGAATTTAAAAATCGTTTAGCTTCCCTTAATAAAATTATCAATCATCCGAGTTTAAAAAAAATCCTTTCTTGATATTTCCGGCCATATCAGTATAAAAACAGATAAAAATACAAATGATGCGGTTTGTCCATATTCACTCCAAGGAGGTTAACCAATGTCAAAAAAAAAGAATACGGAAATATCTGAAACGCAAATCGATGTTCACTGGCGGGAAGAAGAGTATTTTTATCCTTCTGTTGAATTTATTGCCCAGGCAAATATGACAGACAAAGATATTTATAAACGATTTAGCATGGAAAATTTTCCCGAGTGTTTTAAGGAATACGCAGATCTTTTGGATTGGTATAAATACTGGGACAAAACACTTGACACCAGCGATGCGCCTTGCTGGAAGTGGTTTGCGGGCGGAAAATTAAATGCTTGTTTTAACTGTATTGACAGACATCTGAAAAAAAATAAAAACAAAACCGCAATCCATTTTGTTCCAGAACCTGAAAATGAACGAATTGAACATATAACCTATCAGGAACTTTATGTAAGAGTTAACGAATTTGCAGCACTGCTTCGTAATTTTGCAGGCTTACAAAAAGGTGACAGAGTAACCCTTCATATGCCGATGGTTGCTGAGCTGCCGATTATTATGCTTGCCTGCGCCAGATTAGGTATTATCCACTCTGAAGTCTTCGGTGGATTCAGCGGAAAGGCTTGCGCAGACAGAATTGCAGATTCTCAAAGCAGGGTGCTTATAACCGTTGACGGATATTACAGGGGAGGCAAATTTCTTGATCATAAGAAAAATGCCGACATAGCCGTTGATCTGGCAAAAAAAGAAGGACAAACTGTCGATAAGGTGTTGATATGGCAGCGTTATCCTGGAAAGTATTCAAGCCGGACACCAATGGTAGAAAATCGTGACTATATCGTCAACGATCTACTTAAAGAGTATCGGGGCAGAAGAATCGGGCCGGTACAAATGCTGGCAGAAGACCCCCTTTTTCTTATGTATACAAGCGGTACGACAGGAAAACCAAAAGGCTGTCAGCATAGCACGGGCGGTTATCTTGCCTATGTAACCGGTACATCAAAATATATTCAGGATATACACCCGGAAGATGTTTACTGGTGCATGGCAGATATCGGATGGATTACAGGACACTCGTACATTGTTTACGGTCCTTTATCTCTCTGTGCATCCACTGTAGTTTATGAAGGTATTCCAACCTATCCGGATCCGGGCCGGCCTTGGAGAATTGCAGAAGAACTCGATGTAAATATTTTTCATACCGCGCCGACAACTATAAGAAGTCTAAGAAAAGCCGCTCCCAATGAACCGGAAAAATATAATTATCATTTCAAGCACATGACCACTGTTGGCGAACCGATTGAACCCGAAGTCTGGAGATGGTATCATAAAATGATAGGCAAGGGTAAAGCGGTAATTGTCGATACCTGGTGGCAGACGGAAACCGGAGGTTTTCTCTGTTCTACGATGCCGGCAATAGATCCCATGAAACCAGGAAGCGCAGGCCCTGGTGCACCAGGCATTTATCCGGTAATTTACGATGAACTGGGAAATGAACTGAGCGCCGGTTCCAACAAAGCCGGTAATATATGTATTTTAAATCCCTGGCCGGGCGCTTTTCAGACCATATGGGGAGACCGTGACCGGTATATTAATACTTATTATGCAAGATACTGCAAAGACAGAAAGAGCAAAGACTGGAAGGATTGGCCTTATCTTGCAGGTGATGCAGCCATGCTGGCTGAAGATGGATATTTTCGTGTTTTGGGCAGAATTGACGATGTAATTAACGTATCAGGACATAGACTGGGTACAAAAGAGATCGAGTCTGCCGCTCTTGTCGTTCAGGAAGTAGCGGAATCAGCGGTTGTTCCCGTAGCAGATGAAATAAAGGGAAAAGTTCCCGACCTTTATATTGTCTTAAAGCCTGAGCACAAAACATCTGCTGAACTGGCCGGCAGAATTTCAGATGCTGTTTGTGAAAAGATTGGAAAAATCGCAAGACCGAGAAAGGTATGGATTGTACCGGATATGCCGAAAACACGTTCCGGAAAAATAATGCGAAGGGTACTTGCGGCTATTTCCAACAATCAGGATACTGGAGATACAACAACCCTGGCAAATCCTGAAATTGTCGAGATGATAAGGGAGATGAAAAGGGAAGAAAGTTAGACACAAGTTCAATTAAGTGTATATGCGTAATAAATGAGTCCGTTAATTTATGGTCTTTTCGACCGATCTCTGTGTTATGCGAAAAAATAATCCTTAATAATATCAACTATATGCCTCCGGTTATTTTTTTCGCATGCCTTGATCTCGAACGAAAATCTTCATAAATCAACAGACTCATAAATCAACAGACTCTCACCATAATGCACGATGGCCCAAAACTTTGGGGAAATTCCGGCCCATGGCTCAAAGAGACAACAATTCTCAGGAGAAGATATGACGATAAAAACTATTGCCTGTTGTATTGATTTTTCCAAAAATTCCGAAGACGCTTTTGCTGCAGCAGTTGAAATGGCCGAAAAATACCGGGCCAAACTTTTTATTATTCATGTATTGCCGCCTGTAGTCAATCCTTTATTAACAGATACCCAGTGGGTTGTTCCTGATTTGCCTGAAAATACTCTGACATTGGAGATAGAGAAACGGATGCAGCAGGAATACGGGAATAAAACAGAAGAGAAAATAGATTATGAACTGGTTATTCTTGATGGACATGTTTCAACTGAAATATTAAAATATCTTGAAGAAAACCAGATCGATTTAGTAGTGATGGGATCCTATGGCCTTTCGGGAATGGGTCTTGTTTTTTTCGGCAGTGTAGCCAAAAGAGTCGCTCACAAGGCTCCTTGTTCCGTAATGATTGTCCGCCAAACATAAGGAACAGGGACGAAATAAGAGCCCCAATTATTCTAAGGGGGGCTTTTATCCAGGCTACAAAGAACATCTTTTTGCAAGATCAAAGTAGAATAAAGACAGCTCAATACGGCCCCGTTTCATACATCCACCTGCGTAGATTGCACACTTTTCTTTTAATACTTCCACTGCCGCCTTGCGCTGATTTTTTGACAGCAGTCTGCTTTCAATAATTTTTTTTAATGCGTATATCCGATACTTATCAAGTCCCGAGGCCGCAGAAAGTTGATCAGAATGACCGCCCCGCTTAACTACAAGAGGCTTTTCAATAAGATATACCGGATATCTGCAGCAGATTCTAAGCCATAGATCATAATCTTCACAGGCTGGAAGGCTTTCGTCAAACAGACCCGTTTCATCGAAAAGAGAACGCCTTATCATCACTGCGGAAGGACTGACCAGACATAAGGAGAGGGAACGATAAAAAATCATTCCGGAAAATTTTTTGTGACGTTTTTTTGGATTGACTCTTACGCTGTTCCTGATCCAGATCTCTTCAGTTTGACAAATAAAAGCATCCGGATTTGAATTGAAAAAATCTGCTTGACAGGCCAGTTTATTTGGAAGCCAAAGATCATCTGAATCGAGGAAAGCCAAATACTCTCCGGATGCCAGGGAGATGCCCTTGTTCCTTGCTGCACTGACACCTTTGTTGCTCTGTTTATAGAAAATAACCTTCTCTTTATATCGGCTGAAGATATCTTGAGTTTTATCTGTTGAACCGTCATCTACAACGATCAGTTCAAAATTTTTAAACTCCTGGGCAAGAACTGAATCAATTGCTTCTTTTAATATCCAGCTCCGATTATAGGTAGGAATGATTACACTTACAAGAGGACTTTCTTTTTCTCCGGCAATTGCAACTTTATTATTCATTAGAAATGCATGATCAGACACTCAACTCACCTGGACAGGCTCTTTGCAAAAAGCACGACGACCAGGCCTCCGTATCTCACAGCCCGCCATCTTCAGGATAAGACCTTTAAAGAAATTTCAATTTCACTTAAGTTCAAGCCTGCCCATGCGATACAGGCGGACAGGTTGAAGCAAAACTTGACAAAATGAACGTTTTTCAACCTCGTTCCCAGGCTCTGCTTGGGAACGGGTACTAAAAGGCTCTGCCTTTACAGACACAAGCGCTAAATTGTTTTGTAAATGTTTACGAGTTGCATTTATGCCATACGAGGTTGTTTTGAAAGATGAACATCCAACATCGAATAATGATGTCGCTTCGCTCTTTATTTATTTTAAAAAGACAAACATCCATTACCGAACATTCAACAGCTATCTCTGTTTCTTTATCTTTCATCTTTGCACATTCAACGTTCGATGTTCATTTTTTCCAGTCCCTCCTGGTTAAAAATAATTTAGCGCTTATGGCCTTTACAGGCAGGCAAGTGGCCTCCAGCCCAGGCGCACAGGAGGCAGAGTCTCCAAGACCGACACTCCCAATTATTTCTGGAATTTTATAGCATTACCGTGGACGGTTGTTACAACTCTGCTAACAATAAAAAAGTACTGGCAGTATGATTCTACAGTAACATTAATCAAGGCATCGCCATTGCTGGATGCCAGTGCATCTGAAAGTGCATCCGGAGTAGTATTAGATCCTGTAATAGGGATTAACCCAAACAGATAAACAGCGCTGTCCGTCCCTGTTGCTTCCCCAAGTTCAACATACGTCTTTCCTTCCAAAGGTGTGGATGAAGGGGCGATACCACCCGGCATATGAGCACAACCAACCGTGACAACCAGTGGCAGTACGACTACTGCAAAAAACAACTTAAAAGCCTTTGACATAATTGTTCCTCCCTGTTTTTGTTATTATTTGATGATTTCCCGCTTATAATAAAAAACATTACACTCTATCGCCGGAAAATAAAGGTGACTGAAATCACCTACTTGTGAGCAGTAACTACCATTCGTTCATCAAGCCATGGTCTTCCCCGAAAAAATTTTACTCTCCTTGTTAATGACCTGTTTATTCCGGACTAAAAGACCGACCAGACAGTGATCCTTAAATCTGCCGCTCTCTTCTTTTGAAATATGCCTGATCTCGGTTATTAATGATTCAGGAGATCCAAGTGGCTTTATTGGATGATATTTCATAGTTAATATATCACCGACCTTTATATGTTCCAATATTGCAGACTCTTTCTTGACCAGAAGGCACATTCCCTTGAGAGATAGATTCCATATTTTAAACTGGTATATAGCGGGAAGCCCTTCTATTTTGACTTCAACACTATAATATCTATCGGTCATATTTCTTTGTTCAAATCTTCTTTCTTCAGGGGTATCCATATTTCCGTTAGTGTTCATGGCAATTCTCCCTTAACAACGAAAACTAACCTGAATGTTTTATGATTTTTTTCGATACAGCTTACGTTTTGACAGGAGGCTGTCTGAGAATGAAAAATTTTTTACAAGGTCAAGGAAAGCGAAGATTTTAACCGCCGGAATACATCCACGTATTTTTTGAGGATTAAAATCTTCGTCTGACCTGTCTGCGTGCGCCTGCCTGTCGCGATTGCGACGCAGACAGGGACACACGCGGGCAGACACAGAGATTGCGGAAAACAGCCATTTTAGGACAGCCTCATATGCAGCTCTATTTTTAAATGACCCTCGTCTCAGGCGCCTTCATTTTCCTTGCTCTCCTCTTTTTCTTTTTTTAAAAAATCTCTAACAATATCTGCAATTTCCTGGAGCCTTTCATCCACACTTCTAAACAGGGTTCCATCTTCATAGGTTCCATCTGTTTGAAGATTGCCGGCCTTTATACCCGAAAGAATTTCCATACCTTCTTCTATCGTTGAGACAGGCCATATATGGAATTGTCCATCTTTTACCGCATCGACCACTTCTTGCTTCAGCATTAGATTCCGAATATTTTTTTCCGGAATTATTACTCCCTGGTCTCCGGTAAGCCCTTTGTAGTTGCAAATGTCGAAAAAACCTTCAATCTTTTTGGTTACACCGCCCACCGGCTGGATCTCTCCTTTTTGGCTGACGGAACCGGTTACCGCTATGCCCTGTTTTACAGGCAGACCGCTCAATGCGCTGAGCAGAGCGTAAAGTTCCGTGCTGGAAGCGCTGTCCCCTTCCACCATCCCGTAACTCTGCTCAAAACAGAGCGATGCTGTAAGTGAAATAGGCTTGTTTTGGGCAAAACGTTCTCTGAGAAAATTGGTCAGAATCATGACTCCTTTTGTATGAATCTTTCCGCTCAGCTTGGATTCCCGATCTATCGTGACCACCCCTTCCCGACCAACTGAGACCGTTGCAGTAATCCGTCCTGGTTTGCCGAATTCGTGGTCCCCGGTCGTCAGAATGGACAGCCCATTAACCTGTCCCACTTTTTCGCCTTTGGTTTCCACCCACAAGATATCTTTTTTGACCAGTTCCTTTACATTCTCTTCAATCAGATTGCAGCGATAAATGCGCTTTTTTATTGTTTTTTCAACATGTTTTTTCTGTATTAATTCTGAATTATCCAGACCGGCAAAATAGTTGGCTTCTTTAAGCAGGTTGCTGATATCTCCAAGTTCCAGGCTCAACTTTTCCCGATCTTCAGTGAGTTCCATACTGTATTCCAAAATTCTTGCAATACCTGTATGATCCACATGGCGTATTTTCTGCTCACTGCAATAACGGCTTATCATCCTGGCGAACTGAAGCAGACTGTCTTCTTTTCGCTCCATTCTGTCGTCAAGATGTGCTTTAACTTTGAAGAACTTTTGGAAGCGATCGTCGTAAATATAAAGAAGCTGATAGATATAAGAATCACCGGTCAGGATAATTTTTATATCAAGCGGAATCGGCTCAGGCCGAATGGTACGTGTACTGATCATTCCAAAGAGTTCACCAACATCTTCGATTTTAATTTCCTTTTGTCCAAGTGACCGCTTAAGCGCTTCATAGGAAAGAGGCCATTTTAAAAGATCCAGAGCCTTTATGACCAAGTATCCGCCATTAGCCTTATGCAAAGCTCCCGGTTTGATCATAGTGAAATCGGTAACCAGAGCGCCAAACCACGCCTGTCTTTCAATGGTTCCAAAAAGATTGGGATAGGCTGGATTAGATTCAATGACAACAGGTGCTCCCTTTGAGTCTGAATTGTCAATAAGAAGATTTACTTCATATCTGCGCAAGCCGGACATCTTAACCGGCATGGGAAAAGGGCCCGCCTGCTGTTCTTCCTGCTTTTCTTTAAAATCATCGAGGTTGTCAATAATATCCTCTTTGCAAGCGTTTAAAAATTCCACAACGCTCGATTCATCTTTATATTTATTAAAGAAATTTTCCATAATGTTTTCAACGACAAAAAGAGCAACATCTCTATCTAACTTCGTATGCTTTTCTTTGTACTCCCCTTCGGCTTCACGAATCTGCTTCATGGCCGTCTGCAACTTAATCTTAAGTTCGTCACTCTTTTCATGAAGCGCATTTCTTTCCTCTTTGCTTAGTTTCTTTAATTCCTCCTTACTTATAGGCTGACCTTTTTTATCTGCAGGAATAA
Source organism: uncultured Desulfobacterales bacterium (assembly GCA_964600725.1). Taxonomy (GTDB): domain Bacteria; phylum Desulfobacterota; class Desulfobacteria; order Desulfobacterales; family CAZRLQ01; genus CAZRLQ01. The sequence continues at coordinate 722 of CAZRLQ010000037.1, read as the reverse complement.
TATACATCCCAACTTGAGAAAATTGAACGACAAAGCCCTCCTTTTCAGATGTCTGGGATAATTCATCCAGAATTTCACGTCTTTTGGTTTCAAATACATGGGTAACTTCTTCTTCTTTTACACGATAGTCATCACTGTCGAAAACTTTCTGAATACTGGAACGAACGGTTTTAATAAACTTATCCATACTCCTTTTAAATTCATTTCCCAGACCGGCGCGTAAACGAAGTGACTTAGGCTTATCAGGCTCCTTGAAATTATAAACATAACACCAGTCAGGCGGAGCAGGTTCCTGTTTGACGCGTTCTTCTAAAAATGTCCGGGTAATATAAGTAAGACCTGCCTTGGGAGGACCAACTACAAATACATTATATCCGTTTTCTTTCAAACCTATACCGAACTGTATGGCATCAACGCCTCTTTCCTGGCCGATAACCCCTTTTCCCAGAGGCTCAAGTGAAGCAGTATTTTCAAAAGGAATCGACGCCGGATCTATAGTTGCCCGCAGCTCGTTAAAGGGCAGTTCAAAAAATTTTTCACATATATGATTTTTTTTCATTTATCTATTGATTCTCCTTGTTATCAGATATTGAACCGGTCGCGTAAGCATCTCTGGAATGCCTTGCTGTGCTGACTGAATTATTTATAACTTGATAGTATAGGAATTTCCATATAAATCATGCGCAGGGGACTGCCTGCTTCAACTGGCAGGGGAATGCGCA
>CAZRLQ010000036.1:11275-12969 GCA_964600725.1 uncultured Desulfobacterales bacterium | reverse complement strand
TGATATTAAAAGCATAATTTTCTTTTTGAAAATAGTTTATGCAGGTTTTAGGTACAAAGTTATTTTCGAAATTACCATCCTTATCAATTGAACCACATATAAAAGACGTTTTATAAACCTGAAACGGGCTATGCCCGTAACCTAAGAAGCTGTTTTAAAAGCAGGGGATCGAAGCAAAAAAGTGTGAAAGCGAAGGTAAATTGTTGCAAATTTGAGGTAAACAGCAGGCCTGTTTGCCGAAATTTTGCGGTAATTTAAACCGTTCTCACGCTTTTGCAGCCGGTTCATCATTTTTAAAACAGCTTCTAAGATTCTGAGAAAATACATCTGTTTTAAATTCGTTTAAAGTCCCAAAAATTGAGTGTTTGCGGAAATGTTAAAAAATTTTCTGTTTTTCTGGCAGGATTCAAATTTTCTGTTTTTCTGGCAGGGTTCAAAATGTAAGACGCTAAATAGCTAAGGTGTCCAATTTTTGGAAAACACTTCATAGCTAAAGAGGTACTAAGCTATATCGAATTAAAATTAACGAGGTCAGATATGGTTAATGAATTTAAAAAATCTATTCTCGAAGATCCTTCCGGGAAATCAATCCTGCCAGTGCAATACTGTCAGTGCAATACTGTATGATTAATAGTCGAAGAAATAAATGAGGTATTCTCTCTAACAGGAGGGCTTTTGCTGATTTTTTGTATAACCTAAATCCTGCATAGTTAGCCTCAAAAAGATGCGTTATTTTATGATTACAAAATGCCATAAAAAATATGACAAAATCAAATGCACCAGAATGCAAACTCCATATATCTTGTTTTTTTCTACTACAGCGGAATTGCTGCATTCACCAGCTCTGCGGCATTGGCCAGCCTGCGCCAAGGCTACGGCAGGCAAGAACTTGAAGTGCATTAGCACATATAGTATCCTTACCGCCTTGCGCCTGCCTGATGCAGTCAGGTATTCGGCAAATACAACCGGTGCAGAATTTAAGTACGTTCTACATTAATATAAATATATTTTTTTGTCAAGTGATTTACCGTTATTTCAAAGTCTTTGAGTAAATTTTTTTGTAAATCAACTCAACCGATCTCATAGTCTGTTCCATTGAACCGGAATTTTCTATTATATATTCAGTACGTTTAGCTCTTTCTTTATCAGACATCTGAACATTTAAAAGCGCATTGGCATCATCGCACGAAATGGCATCGCGATCCATCATCCTTTTTACCTGCAAATCTTTGTCAATGGTTACAAGTATTACAATATCGAAATTTTCTTCTAACTCAAGCTCAAAAAGCAGAGGAACTTCAACAACCACGACATGGAAACCGAGCTTTTTTGCTTTTGCCATTTCTTGCTGCATCAATTCAATAATTTCCGGATGTACAAAACCCTCCAAAATACTTCTCGCCTTATCGTCATTAACAATAATTCGGCGCAACATCTTGCGGTTAAGAAAGCCATCATTTTTTAGTATCTTTTCTCCAAAATAGCCCACAATTTTCCCATAAGCAGAAGTGCCTGGAACCACAGTTTCTCTGGCTAACATATCTGAACTGATAACCTTTGCGCCCAGTTTTTCAAAACAACTGCAAACAAAAGTTTTACCTGATCCAGCTCCTCCGGTCACGGCAACTTTTAAAAATGAATTCTCAATATTCATAGGTTGATTGTAACTTCTCAATAAGTTTGGGTAACGATAG